>DATNLB010000440.1:0-3889 GCA_035603095.1 Candidatus Acidiferrales bacterium | reverse complement strand
GAAGACAAGAAGAACGAAGCCAATTCGCTGATGGACGGCGCTTGGACAGGACATCCGGATCAAAACGAAATCGCCGTGAGCCAGTTCCCTGCTCCGAACCAGCTCCAGGCTCGTCCCGCCAACGCCTCGACGCATCCCGATCTTCGTCCACTGCCAACGGGAGTCGGCAGACGCACGCTGGCGGGAACCCGCGCCGCGGTTCGAACGGTCATTCGCTATCGCAACGGCGTTCTCAACGGCAAGGGCGCAAGTCTTCTCGATGGCTACATGGAAGATCTGGCTACCGATCGCATCTATCGCTTGATGATTTCGCAGCGCATGAAGCACTCGGACAAGGTCGAAGTTCTTGATGAGGGAGGCGTGCCGGTTCTTCACACGCCGGAACTCATCCGCGATCTCTTCGACGCGGAGCTCGACCGTCTGTTGCGGGAGAGCGCGAAGAGCAATGACGCCCAACTGGCGGCTAGGCTCCGCGAGGCCCGCAGCATCAGCGAAGAAATGATCCGGCGCGGGGAGTTCAATCCGGCGTGAGAAGAATTTTCAGTTTTCGGTTTTCAGTTGTTAGTTCGTGATTAGTTTGATTTGTAGTTTTTGATTTAAGTGGAAGCGGGCCTTGCTTCACCCGTGACCCAGAAAGTTTCTTTAGTCTTTCAATTGGAAGCCGCGAGAGAACAGAAAGGTAAGGAACATCCAATGTCGTCCAGCGGAACGAACGGGGTCAACGGTAACGGCAACAAGCGCAACGCACTTTCCCAGTGGACCACCGATCCCCGCTGGGCCGGCATCACGCGTCCTTATTCTTACTCAGATGTGTTAAGGCTGCGGGGCTCGATCCAGATTGAATATACGCTGGCACGCCTCGGTGCGGACCGGCTGTGGAATCTGATGCACACGGACGCCTACGTTCCCGCGCTCGGAGCCATCACCGGCAATCAGGCCATCGAAATGGTGCAGGCCGGGTTGAAGGCGATTTACGGGAGCGGCTGGCAGGTCGCCGCTGACGGCAACACTGCGGGCGACGTCTATCCCGACCAGAGTCTCTATCCTTGCGACTCCACGCCGAATCTGGTGAAGAGGATTAATCGGGCGCTGTTGCGCGCGGACCAGATCGAATCTGCGGAGGGCAGGAAGTCCGGCGCGTATTGGTTTGCGCCGATCGTCGCGGACGCCGAGGCGGGGTTTGGCGGCTCGCTGAACGCTTACGAGCTGATGAAAGCGATGATTGAAGCGGGCGCCGCGGGCGTTCACTTCGAAGACCAGCTTTCTTCCGCAAAGAAATGCGGGCATCTCGGCGGTAAAGTCGTCGTGCCCACGCGTGAGTTCATCGAAAAATTGGTGGCGGCGCGTCTTGCGGCGGACGTTTGCGGCGTGCCCACGGTTCTCATCGCGCGCACCGACGCAAACTCTGCCGGACTTTTGCTTTCCGACGCGGACCCGCGCGACCGGGAATTCATCTACGGCGAACGTACGCCCGAAGGCTTCTACCAGTTCCACGGCGGGATCGACGCGGCCATCGCTCGCGGCCTCGCTTACGCTCCTTACGCCGATATGCTTTGGTGCGAAACCTCAACACCCGATCTCGCCGAAGCGAGGAAATTTGCCGACGCCATTCATGCGAAATTCCCCGGCAAACTCCTGGCCTACAATTGCTCGCCGTCGTTCAACTGGAAGAAGAAGCTCGACGACGTCACCATCGCCAACTTCCAACAGGAACTCGGCAAGATGGGCTACAAATTCCAGTTCGTAACTCTGGCCGGATTCCACGCGCTTAATATGTCCATGTTCCATCTCGCGCGCGGTTACTCGCAGGCCGGTATGACCGCCTATTCGAAACTCCAACAGGAAGAATTTGCCGCGCAGGAACTCGGCTATCGCGCCGTCACGCACCAGCGTTTCGTCGGGACCGGCTATTTTGATGAAATTGCTCAGGTCATCTCCAGCGGCAATTCGTCCACCACCGCACTGGCGGGCTCCACGGAAGCTGAACAGTTCCACTCCGCCGTACCCGTAGCGCCCGAGCCATCGAATGGGCAGGCGCCGGAAGCACGCCTGTGACTGTCAACCGGGCCACGAACCCAAGGGTTGCAGCAAAAAGGCTCATGCACTACAATGTAGTGCATGAGGACCCATGTCTATAGCTGGCGTTTGTCCAGCGAACTGAAATCAGACCTTGAGCGCCAAGCGCGCCTCCGAAGGGTCCCGATCTCCACGATTCTGGACATGGCAGTTCGCGAATGGTTGAAGAAAAGCGCCACCGAAGTGTCAGGAGACGAGGAACAGCGCAAGCTGCACGCGGCGGCGGAGAAATATATTGGCGCGCTCCAGGGACCTACCAAGTACGGGGCGACGACGGTTCGCGAGACCATCCGCAAACGGTTGCGACAGCGCTATGGCCGCTGACGCGTTAATCGATACGGGAGCCATTCTAGCTATACTGCGCAGGAACGATGAGTGGCATGAGCCTTGCCAAAATGCCTTCCGCCAATTGCGATCTCCCCTGCTGACATCCGAAGCAGTTTTGACCGAATTGTTTCATGTGATTGGCGATACCAGGGCCGAATTGGAAACGGCCTGGGGGTTCGTGCGATCCGGAGCACTCATGGTGGGGGCGATCGAAGATGCGGAGTTGTCGCAACTGCGCGCACTGATGTTGCTGTATTGGGACCGGCCGATGGATTTCGCGGATGCAACCCTTGTGCATCTAGCGAACCGGGAGTCGCTATCAACAATTCTTACGGTGGATCAAGCCGATTTCGCAACGTATCGCCTGGCAGGAAAGCGACGATTCCAAGTGCTGCCTATCGACCGACCGTCGTGATCAGCATGCTGTCGTGGGTGTGAGAAGAGCGGCCCACCTCAGAAGGCGGGCCCAACCCTGGTTCGGATCAATCTTCAGTTTAGCGGCGTCAATTACACGCTAGGCCAGTTCTGGCCGTCGGAATAGGAGCGGCGCGTTCTGGGCGACGGCGAAGGGGCGTAGCCGGTGGAGGCGGAATTCTTCATGACTGCATCGAAGGCGGACGTGAAAGCATCCATCTCCGGCTGGGTGCCCACGGTTATGCGCGTGTAGGTTGGCCAGACGGGCCAGATTCGGCCAATATACACATTGCGCGTGGCCATCGCATCGATGACTTCTTTCGCGGGGCGCTTGGTATCCAGCATAAAGCAGTTGGACTCGGACGGGACGTAGGCATAGCCCTGGCTGGCAAGCCAATCAAATGTTTTTTGCCGGACCCCGGCGTTCAACTGTTTGCGCTCGGAAACGAGATGCTCATGCTTGAGGCTCGCGGTGGCCGCGGCCATGGCGGTGATCGGCATGGCGCTCCAACCACCGAAGTTCTCCAGCTTCGCCAGCAAGTCGGGACGCGCGATGGCCAGTCCACAGCGAATCCCCGCCATGCCGTAAATTTTCGAAAACGTTCGCAACACGATCACGTCTTGATCGGCCTTCACCAGATCAATGGCGCTCACGCCATCGGAAAAGTGAATGTAGGCTTCGTCGACGAGCACGACCGAACCTTTCGGTTTCGCGGCCAATAGTTGCTCGATGGCAGAGTGCGGCGTCATCGTCCCGGTCGGATTGTTCGGGGTACAAACATAGAAGAGCCCGGCGTCCGGCGCCGCCGCGACCATCGCCTTGATATCGTGGGCATACGTTTTGGTGAGGGGAGTCTTGACGATGCGGGCGCCGGAGATCTTCGCTGCGCGCATTCCGGCTTCGTAGCCGGGATCCGCGGTGACGTAGCTCTTCGCTGGCGAGGTGAACGAGAGCACGGAGAAATGCAGCGGCTCGCTTGAGCCGGGAAAAACGCGCAAGTATTCCGGTTTCAGACCCTCCATCTCCGTGAAGGTCTTGACGAATTCTTCCTTCAGCCAGTAGGAATAGCGG
>DATNLB010000243.1:0-5601 GCA_035603095.1 Candidatus Acidiferrales bacterium | reverse complement strand
ACCAACGTTCCTTTCCACGAAGATGCGGATCTCGTCCTTGGCCCCACCACAAAGGGCCGCTGGAGCTACGCGGCCTCTAAGGCGCTCGATGAGTTTCTTGCTCTTTCCTACTGGAAGGAAAAGAAGCTGCCCGTCATCGTGGCCCGCTTGTTCAATACCGTTGGTCCCCGGCAAACCGGTCGCTACGGAATGGTCCTCCCCAATTTCGTCAAGTCCGCCCTGGACAACACCGCCATCCGCATCTACGGCAGCGGAAAGCAATCTCGCTGCTTCTGCGATGTGCGCGACACCGTCGAAGGACTGATCCGCCTTATGGACACCGAGCGCTCCATCGGCGAAGTCATCAACATCGGCAACACCGAGGAAATCACCATCGAAGCATTGGCCCAGAGAGTGAAGGAGCGTACCGGCAGTTCCTCTCCCATTGAGTACGTTCCTTACGACCAGGCCTACGAACCCGGCTTCGAGGACATGATGCGCCGCGTGCCCTCCGTCGAGAAGCTCCATGCCCTCACCGGCTTCCGTCCCCGCACTCCGTTGAATGAGATCATCGACCGCGTTGCTGCCTTCTTCCAGCAAAAGTCCGAGGTTACGGAAGTCCAGAGAGTAGCCACCACCAGCGCCGATTAAATCTGGCCTTTCAAGCCGGCTCCGCTAAAAGTCTGTCCTTGGTTATTCGCCTGTTCTTCGCCAAGAAATGCCTCAAACAATCTACGAATTTATTCGTACTGTCATCAAACTTTTCATGGATTAGTTCGTCTTTACCTCTAGCAACCCGGAGGTGTCCCTGTGACTCAAGCCGCCAACCAAGCTACCCGCCCCCTGACTGCCGCCGGCTGGCTCGATACTATCCTTCGTGACCTTAAATACACTTTCCGCACGCTCGGCCGTACTCCCGGCTTCACTGCCATAGCCGTCTTAACGCTCGCCCTCGGCATCGGGGCCAACACTGCCATCTTTACGCTCCTCGACCAAGTCCTGCTCCGCCTCCTCCGCGTCAAGGATCCCCAGCAACTCGTCCTTCTCACCATGCGCGGTCGCCACTATGGCAGCAACTGGGGTGGCAACGCCATTTCCCATCCCATGTTCCGCGATTTTCGGGCGCACAACGAAGTCTTCTCCGACATGTTCTGCCGTTTCCCTAATTCCGCTAGCCTCTCCTTCGGCCAGCAAGCCGAGCGCGTGTCGGTTGAACTCGTTTCGGGCACTTACTTTTCCACTCTCGGGGTAATCCCTGCCATGGGCCGCGTTCTCACGCCCGAGGATGATGTCGTTCCCAGCGGCCATCCTTATGTCGTCCTCAACTACAGCTTTTGGAAAACACGCTTCGCCGGTGATCCCCAGATCGTCGGCAAAACACTGATGATCAACAATTACAAAATGACCGCCGTCGGCGTTTCTCAGGAAGGTTTCGACGGCGTCGAGCTCGGCTTCTCCCCGAAAATCTTTATTCCCATCATGATGGAGAAGCAGATCTTAGTCGGCGATCCAGTAGACATGCTTAAAGAGCGCCGCAACCGCTGGGTCAACGCCTTCGGTCGCCTGAAACCGGACATCTCGCAACGGCAAGCTCAGGCGTCTCTCCAGCCCTTTATGCACTCCATGCTCGAACAGGAAGTTCAAGAGCCTGCGTTTGGGCACGCCTCAAAATACGATCGCGACGAATTTCTGAAATGTTGGATTGAAGTCCTGCCCGGCTCCCAGGGCCGCTCTTACACGCGCGGCCAGCTTTCCACTCCGCTGTGGGTCTTGATGGCCACCACTGGCGCCGTCTTGCTGATCGCCTGCGCCAATCTGGCCAACCTCATGCTCGTGCGCGGATCCAGCCGCGTCAAGGAAATCGCCGTCCGCTTGGCGATGGGCGCCACTCGCCCGCGCATCATCGGCCAACTCTTGATCGAAAGTCTTTCCCTTTCCGCTCTCGGCGGGCTCACCGGCCTGGCCGTCGCCTTTTGGGCTGACCGCGCCCTCATGAAAATCTATCTGCCCTCCGATTCCGGCGGAATGAACATTTCCAGCGCCCCCGATCTCCGCATTCTTCTCTTCAACCTCGCCGTCACCGTCCTTACCGGCGTCATCTTTGGCCTTGTCCCTGCTCTCCAGACCACTAAGCCCAACATCGCCGGAACACTGAAAGATCAAGCGGGCGCCGTAGTTGGCGGCGGCGGCCACCATCGCCTGAGAAAAGCCCTCGTCATCGCCCAAGTAACGCTTTCTCTCTTGCTCTTGGTGGGCGCCGGCCTTTTTGTGCGCAGCCTATCGAACTTGCGCAATCTAGGACCCGGCTTTTCCCCGGAAAGGCTAGTGGGCTTTCAAATCGACCCCTCACTCAACGGCTACACTCCCGAACGCCTGAAGGTTTTCTATCCTCAGTTATCCGGCGCCCTCGCCTCGATTCCCGGAGTTCGATCCGTCGGCCTCGCCTCCATGCGCATTCTCGAAGACAACGAATGGGACAGCAGCATGTCCGTCGAAGGCTTCAGTCCCGCCAAGCCTGATGAGCACGCCGAGCCTTATATGAACTCCATCAGCCCCAACTATTTCGCCACCCTCGGTGTTCCCATCGTCGCCGGTCGCGACTTCACCATCAACGATACCCGCGACGTCAAACATGGTCCCGAAGTTTGGAACTGGTCCCCCACCACCATCATGATCAACGAAAAGTTTGCCAAAAAATATTTCGCTGGACGTAATCCCATCGGTCTCCACCTCGGTTATGGAACCGATCCCGGCACCCCCACCGACATGGAAGTCATCGGCGTCGTCAAGGATTTCAAGTACACCAATCTCCGCGACGAAATTCCCGCGCAAGCTTACGTTCCCTATCTTGCCGACCGCTTCCTCACCGGAATGACTGTCTACCTCCGCACCACTGCTGATCCCAATCAATTGATGGCTGCCGTCCGTTCGAAAGTCCGCGACATGGATTCCAATCTCCCCATCTACGCCATGCGCACCACTGAAGTCCAGATCAACAACTCTCTTTCCACCCAGCGCATGATCGCCAGCCTCTCCGCCGTCTTCGGCTTCCTCGCCACTCTCCTCGCCGTCATCGGCCTCTACGGCGTCATGGCCTACACGGTTGCCCAGCGCACTCGCGAAGTCGGCATTCGCATGGCCCTCGGCGCCGCCAGCGGCCACGTCATCTGGATGGTCATGCGCGAAGTCCTCCTCCTCGTAACCATCGGCGTCGTGGCAGGCGTGTCGTCAGCTCTGGCGCTCACGCGCGTAGTGCAAAGCCAGCTCTTCGGCCTCACCCCGCATGATCCTTTAACCTTGGCGCTGGCCACCGCCGCACTTGCCCTCGTCGCCTGTGCCGCAGGTTACGTCCCCGCCTTGCGGGCCAGCCGTCTTGATCCCATGGCCGCTCTGCGTTACGAATAAACCTTGCTTCTTTCTGGGCACGCGTCCTCGCCGATACAATAGCCGCCCGAAGACGCGGGGCCGCCTATTGCGCAGGTTCTTTTCCTTCTTATGGCCGGGACACGTCAAAGCATCCCTATGGAAGAGCCGTTCGTCGGGCGGCTTACCTATCAGGATTATCAAAGAACCGTGAGACTAATCCTGACCGAGTGCGACAGCGTACCCGACCTGCCCCTGACCCTCACGCTGAAGGTTCCCGTCGTTGCCGAACTGCTGACCGTCAACGTCAACGTACTCCCGGAAGTCGAAGAGTTCGGGCTGAAAGTGGCAGTCACGCCAGTCGGCAGACTGGACGCGGAGAAGCTCACTGTGCCAGTGAAGCCGCGCATAGGGTTGATGGTGATCGTGGATGTGCCTGTGCTTCCCCTTGCCACGCTCAGGCTATTGGGCGATGCCGAAAGACTGAAATTTGGCCCCAGATTCACGGTCAGAGCAATTGTGGTCGTATGCGTTAGACCGCCCGACGTCCCCGTAATTGTCACAGTGAAGCTTCCGGTTGACGCCGTGCTGCTCGCCGTCAGCGTCAGCGTGCTAGTGCTCGTCGTGCTGCTGGGATTGAACGACGGCGCCACCCCACTCGGCAGGCCGGAGGCGGACAAACTGACGCTCCCGCCGAAGCCGCTCTGGGGATTGACCGTGATCGTGCTCGCGCCACTAGTTCCCTGGGTGATCGTCACGCTGCTCGGGGATGCGGAGAGGCTGAAGTTCTGCTGGCCACCAGCATTCACGGTGAGGCTGACCGTCGTCGAGTGAGACAAACTCCCTGACGTTCCAGTAACTGTGATCGTGTAAGTTCCCGCGGGTGTCGATGTTGACGTAGTTACAGTCATCGTGGAGTTTCCGGAGCCGGTCACAGAAGCCGGACTGAAGCTGGCGCTCGCCCCGGATGGCAGACCCGATGTGACGCCGAAGGTGACCGCGCTACTGAAGCCGTTCTGGGGTGTGACTGTGATCGTGCTCGTCCCGCTGTTTCCCTGTGTAACAGTCACGCTGCTAGGGGACGCCGAGAGGCTGAAGTTCGGCTGGGCAGCAGCATTCACCGTCAGGCTGACCGTCGTCGTGTGTGTCAAACCCGGCGACGCGCCGGTAATCGTGATTGTGTAAGTTCCCGCGGGCGTCGATGTTAAGGTGGTTACGGTCATCGTGGAGCTTCCCGAGCCGCTCACCGAAGTTGGATTGAAGCTGGCACTCGCGCCGGATGGCAGACCCGACGCACTGAAGTTGACAGTTCCGCTGAATCCGCTCAATGCGGTTACTGTCGCGGTGTAAGTGGCGCCCTGGCCTTGGACCACCGATTGCGATGGCGGTGAGGTCGACAAGGAGAAGTCAGCTGTCGTGCTGCCGCAGGACGGGAACTTGAAAGACGCGAGCCGGGTGCTCCAGTCGAACTGGGCAGTTACCATATAGTATTGGTTCGTGTACCAGAAGGTACAATCGTCCGCGCCGTCGATCGCCATGCTGGTGTAGTCACCCCAGCGATTGGCAGTGCTGATCTGTGAGCCCGTGCCAGCGACGATCTGAGCCTCGCTTTCCATCGTGCCCTGCGCGTCTGACGGCACGCGGCCAGTGTAGCTGATCGACGGGTGCATGCTCGAGCTGGAGATGCTGTAGCCAAGCGCGATATTTTGCGCGCTGTCCATAGCGATCGAGCCCATCCAGCGATAGTTGCTGTCTGGGGCGAAAGTACCCTGCTGAAACACGGAAAGGCTCGTGGAGTTTTCCGGCGCGTGGAACTCATACCATCTCTCACCTACCGAGCTGCCTGCGGTCACTGAGTGACTCACCAGCCACGTTTGGTGATCGCTGAAATTGCGGTAGGCCAGCCGGTACATCAGGCGATCGCCGAGCGCATCCAGTGGATCAGCGATGCCACCCTGCGGAATACAGCCAGCGGAACCGCCACCACAGGCCATGCCGAAAGAGGCCACATTGATCGGCATGGTCCCCCCCGCCCCCGTGAAGGTGGAGTTCGATGGTGAAGTAAAATCCACGTGGAACAGGTACTTGTAAATGACGTTGCCATTTGGGGGGGTGTTATCGATGCTGCCCAGGTAAACCTCAGCCTGGCCCGCGGGCGGGAGAGTGCCGGCCGAGTCCAGATCGCCCGGCAGCAGGCCGTCGTCAAAGGTGCCCGTGGTGAAGCAGATTTGCCGGGCTGTGGAATCCCCTACTAGCATC
>DATNLB010000323.1:0-2926 GCA_035603095.1 Candidatus Acidiferrales bacterium | reverse complement strand
GCTGTTCCTTAAATACAAGGAGATCGAGGCGAAAGGATATGAGACAGCTGATGGTTTCGTGGTCCTAAAAGGCTCTGAGATTTCCCTCGGAACGACCCCGTCTGCTCCATCGTCGATCATCCAACTTAGGAATGAGTTGGTGGCCAAGGGAGCCTTGGGCAAGAATGAAAAAGGTGGTCTTGCGTTTCTCCAGGATTACGAATTCAGTTCGCCTTCTATGGCGGCTGGAATTATCCGGGGCGCGAGTTCCAATGGCCGATCAGAATGGCGGATTAGCGAAGGGAAAAAACTAGGAGAAATCCAGGACGAACAATGACTAGCAGATGCACGTTCTTCCGCTTGCCACGACCTCCTTACCCCAGACGCCAACCGACACTTTACTAGCGAAGTTTTATCCCCGGAAAATTAAGGCTTGGGAACGTCACTATCGGAGAAACTCCCGCAGAGGCCAAATAGTATGATTGAACTCGCGAAACGGATCGCTCACGTGGTGATTATTGTGAAGGAAAATCACACCTTCGATAACTATTTCGGGACTTTCACTAACGCGAACGGCATCCAGCTTAGCCCTGCCCAAGATCCGCCGCCAGACGATCCGGATCATGGGCACAAAGCATGGGAAGATCGCGCCCACGAGCAGCGGTACAGAGTGCAGTACTGCGAAAATGACATTCCCGCTTATTTCGCACTCGCGAGGCAATATCTGCTGTGCGACAACTACTTTTCCGAAGTCGCCGGACCTTCGACGCCCAATCACTTGATGCTCATCTGCGCCGATGCTCCGGTCATTAATGGTCCTAGCGACCATCGTTACGACCTGCGCTCGCTACCCATGGCACTGGAGAGGGTAGGGATTACCTGGGGCAGCTACGGGGGGTATGTGTTTAAGAAGTACATCAAGGAACTCGCTAACAATCCTTCTAACTACGACTCGGACCTCTTCGCCCAACACGCCTCAGCCTGCAAGCTGCCGACTGTTTCCTGGGTCTTTACCGATGACAGAAGCGAGCACCCACTGCAAAACATTACCGAGGGTATGCAATGGACCGTCGACCAGATTCAGGCGATTGTCGACGGCGGACTCTGGAGTCGGACCGCGATTTTTGTGACATGGGACGACTGGGGTGGATGGTTTGATCACGTAGAACCGCCGAAGGCTGAGCATTGGAATATCTGGAAGGCTCGGCGCTTTATAGACTGGTGTCCTCAATTTTGGGGGCAACAATTTCGCTACGGCTCGCGTGTGCCCTGCCTCGTGGTCAGCCCATACGCAAAATCAGGACACGTATCCAAGAAGCTGCGTTCGCATATCAGCTTGGTTAAATTTGTCCAAACCCTGTTTGGAATCGAGTCAATCAATCCGCGTCTAAATGCTGCTGACGATATGCTAGATTGTTTCGATCCTGGCCAAGCGGCCCTACCACCGCCAAGAATCTAATTGCGTGTGATCGGGGTCAAGAGCGGCTAATTGACACCACACCATTTAGGTCCTGAATGCCCGAAGGCACTCAAATTTCCCGATTCTCAGACGAGTAAACCACAGAGGCTGTGGCCGAAGTCGAAATGTCCTGCGCCGGATAGCGGAGACAAAAAGAGCGAGACGACAGAAGTCGTCGCTACGAATTTCACGGTCCCCAGAAGCCTGGAATCAGCAAAATGCTCGATGAGAATTTGAATGATGCGATCTCCGACGTAGCGGAAGGACCGCATCATTTAACTCCCCGCTATTGATAAATACCTGGCTCTGTAATTTCTTAGGAGCGGTCGAACGCTCGTTTCAGCAATTTGTGCCTGAAGGTTGAACCCGAGAAGGCGAAAGGGGCACATGCCTCTATGGCCGAAATTCAAAATGAACTGGCACGCGACAGCGTCGGACTAGTGCGCTGAGTCAGAGGCTCGTTGAGTGACTGGTTTAATGCGAACGATTATCAGCATTCTTAACTCTCCAGCGGAAGGGAGTGGCGGTTTTGTTGTACTGCTTGATGTAACGGATCAGCTTTCTGGATAGGTCGGTCGTGGAAGTGAAGATTCCCCGAGAGATGACATCGCGTTGAATTTTGGAAAACCAGATCTCGATCTGATTGAGCCAACTGGAATAGGTCGGGGTGTAATGGATCCGTACGGTTGGATGGGCCTGGAGGAACTCGAAAACATTCTTGGTTTTGTGTGCGCTCAAGTTGTCGGCCACGATATGAATCTCTCGACCCGCAGGCTGGCTGGCGACGATCTGGCCGAGAAAGTCGACAAACTCGGCGCTGGTATGCCGCGCGGTGGGCTTTCCCAGGACGTCACCGGTGCGAGGGTTGAGCGCTGCATACAGTGAGAGCGTACCATGACGAAAATATTCAAAGCCATGCCGTTCGGCTCGGCTAGGGGAGAGCGGCAAAACCGGGTCAAGTCGGTCGAGTGCTTGGATTGCGCTCTTCTCATCGACACAGAACACTGCAGCGTTGAGCGGTGGCTTCAGGTACAAGCCAATGATGTCGGCCGCCTTCTCTTCAAACTCAGGGTCAGCGCTGGCCATGTACCCACGCACTCGATGCGGCTGAATACCGAAATCGCGCCAGACACGGCTCACGCTCGACTGACTAATGCCCAGCTCTTTGGCAAGCCGATAGCTGCTCCAATGGGTCGTACCATCAGTGGGACCTTGCCGCGTGGCCTCCAGGATACGCGCCTCGGTCTCGGCTGTCCGCGTTCGGCGTTGACTACCGCGATAACGCGAATCGAGTCCGGCCAAACGCTCTTTCTTGAAAGCGCCTCTTCCACTCCCGGATATACTCGTCACTGCAATCCAGTCGCTGCCGAACTTCCCGGTAAGAATGACCCGCGGCTAACATCAAAATGACCTCTGTACGCTTAACCAACTCTACTGCCAGAGACCGCTTCCGCGCCCTGCGTTTCAATTCACGCCGCTCAGGCGGTG
>DATNLB010000516.1:0-12614 GCA_035603095.1 Candidatus Acidiferrales bacterium | reverse complement strand
GCTGGCGATTGGCGGAAACACCTACGGGTCCAGGAGCAACCTCTACTGATTGGTGACAATGTCTAGGAATGTCGATGCTGAACATGCGAGGCGCAGTCAGCGTCTTTGTCCGGCATCCCGCGGATTAGATTCTTCCTTCCCTGAGTTGATTTTCTTACGGCGCCACAACGTCTTTCAGCTTGGACTTCACCTGAACTGCAGAAAGGCTGGACGCATCCCAGCCGCCGCCCAGGGCCTTGATGAGGAGCACGCTCGTCACCAACCTCTGTCCGTGAATCACGGCGAGCTCCTGTTCATTGTTCAGCAGATTCTGCTGCGCGTTTACGACATCCAGATAGTTCACGAGGCCGCCGGTGTAGCGGCTGGTGGCAATGTCCAGCGTGCGCCGCGCCGAATCGACGGCCTGTTGCTGTGACTGGTTCGCCTGGTCCAGCACGGTCAAGCCGGTAACGTCATCCTGAACTTCGCGGAAGGCATTCAAAACACTATCGCGATAGGCCGCCACGCTGGCGTCGTAACCCGCTTTCGCGAATTGCATCTGTGCTCTCCGCGCGCCGCCAGTGAAAATACTTTCCGCGACGTTGGCGCCGACCGCCCAGAACGCGCTCTGCACGTTCATCAGCTTGGCGATATCCGCGGCCTGCCAGCCGCCATTTCCAAAAAGATTCAGCGACGGATAGTAGGCCGCACGAGCGATTCCGATCTGCGCGTTCGCCACAGCCATCTGCCTCTCGGCCTCCGCAACGTCCGGCCGCCGCTCCAGCAAATCGGAAGGCAGACCGGCGTCGAGTGCCAACGGAACATCTTTCAATTCCGCCAGCGAAAGATGAAAGTCCGGTGCAGGCTTTCCGATCAGGACCGCTATTGCATCTTCAAACTGTTTTCTTTGCTGCTGGAGAAGAATGGCCTGCGTCCGCGTGGTATTCAGGAGCGTCTCTTCTTCCGCAACGTCCAACCCGGAGGCCACGCCGCCCTTGTGCCGTGAATCCACGAGTTGCAGCCCTTTTTGCAGAGTCTCCACCGTGCGATTGAGAATTCTCAGCTCGGAATCAAGCTGCCGCAGCGTGAAATAATCTCCCGCGAGCTCCGCGGTGATCACCAGCCGCACGTTTTCGAGATCAGCCGCGCTTGCCTGGTAGGACGCCTGCGCCGCTTCAATACTGCGGCGCCGCCGGCCGAACAGATCCACCTCGTATTCGACCGTGAACGGCAGAGTAATGTTTGTTTGCGAGATCGGACCAGTCGAGGGAAAGTTGCCGATCGTGGGACGATTGCCCGACAGGCGCTGGCGCTCAACGCTCGGAGCCGTGGCCACGTTTGGGAACTGCGTGGCAATCTGAATTCCAGCGGAGGCCCGGGCTTGCTCCAGATGTGCGGCGGAAACTTTGATGGTCTGGTTGGCGTCGAGCGCTTGTTTTTCCAGCGCGTTCAATTCGTCATCGCGAAAGGCACCCCACCATTCGCCTTTGGCAAGACCATCTTTTGGAGCGCCCTCGCGCCAGGGTTCCGCGACGTCCCATTTTGCGGGCACCGGCGCCGTGGCGCGCCGGTAATTCGGCCCCACGGTGCAGCCGCCGAAGATGGCACAAACAGCAAGCCCGGTCAGGGCGGGGAATCGCCTGGCGCGCTTCATTATTGTTTCTTGGCCCCTGGTGCGGGGCTTGCCTGCGGAGCAGGCTGGCCCGGCGCGTGGCTCACCGTAATTTCCTTGACGTGGACTTCCTGGCCGTCGTCGAGGGAATCCGCGGGATTCAGCACGATCCAATCGGCGGGGTCGAGTCCCTGCAGGACCTCGAGAGTGGTGCCGTAGTCGCGGCCGATAGTGAGCGATTTGAGATGCGTTTTATGATTTGCATCCACAACCACGGCGCGAAGTCCTTCCGAACGAAATAACAGCGCGTTCACCGGCACGGCAAGCCGGGCTCCAGTCACCTTCACCTGCAAGTGCGCCTGCGCGTAACCGCCGGGGAGCAGTGCCCCATTGTGGTTCGGTACGTCCACTTCGGTGAGCAGCGTGCGCGTACCGAGGTCGATCGACTCAGCGGTGCGCACCACTTTGCCTTCAAATTTCTGGCCCGGATACTGCGTGAGCTCCAGGTAGGCGCCAAGTCCCGCGCGAATGGAAGGGGCGTAGGCTTCCGGTACACTGACATAAGCGCGAATAGGATCCGTCTGCGCGAGAGAAAAGAGCTGCTGCGTTGTGCCGCCGTTCCCCGCATTGATCAGCGTGCCTGTATCGACACTGCGCCGGGTAATGACGCCGCTGAAAGGCGCATAAATATGCTTGAAGGATTCTAAGTCTTCAAGCCTCCGCACATTGGCTTCTGCGGATTTAACGTTGGCGACTTTGGCTTCCAGATCCCCGACGGCGTTGTCGACTTCCTGCTTGGAGACCCCATCCGTCTTGATAAGTTCCTGGTAACGCGCAGCGGTGATCTTGGAGAGGTTCGCGTTGGCCTGCGTGGTGTTGAGATCGGCGCGCGCCTGAGACAACTGCTGATCCACTTCCGGAGTGTCGATGTCCGCGAGCAATTCACCTTGCCGGACGCGGCTGCCGATATCGTGATACCACTTTTTCAGATAGCCGTTGGTGCGCGCATAGATGGGCGATTCGACGTAGGCTTGCATGGCGCCGGGGAGGACGAGGTCCTCCTGCGTCGATTGCACCGAGGCATGAATCACGGCCACGGTGGGAATCGCCAGTGTTTCCGTTTCCTTGGCGAGCGCCTGATACTGGGCGCGGCGCTGGAACAGCGTCACCGCTCCGAGGATCACCAGCACAATCACGATGATGAAAAGAATCGTGAAGACATGGCTGCTCTTTCCTCGTTTTTGCTCCTGGTCTACAGGGTCCATCTGAACTCCGCCTCCCATTTTCACCCCATCCCCGCTTTCAATTCCAGATAGAAAAAGTTCAAGCCGATTCCGGCGAAAGCATCCCCTGCTGCGCCGACCTCCGCGCGCGGCGTCCATGGATCATGGAGAAAACGCAGGGCACAAAGAAGAGCGTCGCGAAGGTGGCAAAAACCAGCCCACCGATCACCGCGCGGCCAAGAGGCGCGTTTTGTTCGCCGCCTTCGCCGAGGCCCGCGGCCATCGGCACCATTCCAATGATCATCGCCAGCGCGGTCATCAGCACGGGCCGGATACGCACAAAACCAGCTTCGACGGCGGCATCGCTGGCGCTCTTGCCCTCGTCCAACTGCTCGCGCGCGAAGGAAACCATCAAGATACTGTTCGCCGTGGCCACGCCCATGCACATGATCGCACCGGTCAGCGACGGGACGTTAAGCGTGGTATGCGTCAGCAGCAGCGTCCAGCAAATGCCTGCGAGCGCGCCGGGCAGCGCGGTAATGATAATGAAGGGATCGAGCCAGGACTGAAAATTGACGACGATCAAGAGATAAGCAAGCACGATCGCGCCGATCAAGCCAAAACCCAGGCCGGTGAAGGAACTCTTCATGGTCTGGACCTGGCCGCGAATGACAATGTGGCTGCCCTTCGGCAAATCCTTTTCGATGGCCTGGACGCGCTTTTCGACTTCGCCGGCGACCCCGCCGAGATCGCGGCCATCCACCGCCGCGTAGACGTTGATCATCGGTTGCGTGGTGTAGTGCGATATTTCCGCGGGCCGGGCGGTGGTCGAGGTGGTGACCAGGTTTCCGAGAATCTGGGGACGCGAGCCCGGCATGCTGCCGCTGATGGGAGTATTTTGCAGCGCCTGGTAGGAGTCCACGCGATATTGCGGCTCCTGCACAGCTACGGAATACTCCACGCCGTTTTTCGGATCCAGCCAGAAGGCCGGCGCGGTCTGGAAGCTGGAGCTGAGCGAAACAAGAACGTTTTGCGCGACGTCGCGCGATTGCATGCCGACGGATTGAGCGCGTGCCCGGTCGATTTCCATATAGAGCGTCGGATTATCAAAGGCTTGCTGAACGTGGACATCCACCGCGCCGGGAATGTGACGGAACTCGCCGGCGAGTTTTTCCCCGACAAGATAATTTCCGCGTTGATTCATGCCGGTGACTTCCACGTCGATGGGAGCCGGCGTGCCGAAGTTCAAGATTTGCGTGACGATGTCCGCCGGCTGAAAGAAAAACTGCACGCCGGGAAAGCGTTGCGGCAGCTTTTCGCGCAAATCGCTGATGTAGGCGCTAGTGGGTTTTCCACGAACTTCCTTCAACTGCATAAGAATTTCCGCGTCGGAGCTCCCGATGGTTCCCGCGTTGCTGTACGTAAGGTTGATGCCGCTGTACGGCAAGCCGATGTTGTCGAGGACCGTGGTCAACTCGTCCTTCGGAATGGTGTCGCGAATGACAGCGTTGACCTGATCGGCGAGGCGCGCCGTCTCCTCGATGCGCAGACCGGTGCGAGCGCGCATGTGCAGCCGAATCTGTCCCGCGTCAACCTTTGGAAAGAAATCGCGGCCGAGAACTCCGACGAGCAGGACCGAGAGACCGCAGAAAGCCAGAAAGCAAATGGAGAAGAGCACCGGTGAACGCAGAGCCGCCCCCAGCGCCCCTCGGTAGCCCGCCCGGAATTTTTCAAAATTCCGCTCGAACCCCTGTTGATAGCGCCGGAAGAAGCCCATCTTTTCGCCGATGTGCTCCTCGGGGTGATATTCGTCTTCCGAGCTCAGGAGATACATGGCCAGCGTCGGCACGATGGTGCGCGACCACATGTAGGAAGCCAGCATGGCAAAGCTTACGGCTTCCGCGAGCGGGATGAACAGGAACTTGGCTACGCCGGAAAGAAAAAACATCGGGATAAAGACGATGCAAATGCACAGCGTGGAAACGAAAGCGGGCACGGCAATCTGCTGCGCGCCGTCGAGGATGGCCTGAACGGTTTCCTTGCCCATGGCCAGGTTGCGGTTGATGTTTTCGATTTCAACGGTGGCGTCATCCACGAGAATTCCGACTGCGAGCGCGAGGCCGCCCAACGTCATGATATTGATCGTCTGGCCCAGCGCGCTGAGGCAGAGAATGCTGACGAGAATCGATAACGGAATGGAAACGGCAATGATCAGCGTGCTTTTCCAGTTTCCGAGAAAGAGCAGAATCATGGCGGCAGTAAGACAGGCAGCGATGATCGCTTCGCGGATGACTCCCTGTATGGAAGCGCGCACGTAGAGCGATTGGTCGAAAAACGTGGAGATGCGCATGCCTTCGGGGACCGAGCCTTTGCTGTATTCGAGCATGCGCTTGACGCCGTCGACGATCGCGATGGTGGAGGCGGCGCCAACCTTGTAGATACTCATGAGCACGCCGCGCTGACCGTTGGACAACACGATGTTGGTCTGCGGGGAAAAGCCGTCGCGCACGTGCGCAACTTCCCTCATATAAATCGTGGCGCCATTGACGGTCTTGACGGGGAGATCGTTGAGTTCCTCGATGGTTTGCGGGCTGCCGTTCATCTCCACGTTGTACTCAAGAGTGCCGAGCTTCGCCGTTCCCGTGGGGAGAATCAGGTTTTGCGCGTTGACGGCGTTTACGATGTCCACCGCAGAAAGGCCCTTAGCCTGGAGCGCCGTCGGATCGATATCGACGCTCACGAGGCGCTGCTTTCCGCCGTAGGGGAACGGCGTGGCGGCGCCCGGCACGGTGGCGAGTTGCGTGCGAATAAAATAGTTTCCAAAATCGAAAAGCTGCTGCTCGCTGAGCGTGTCGCTGGTCAAGCCGATCTGAATGACCGGCACGGTCGACGCCGAATAGATGATCACCAGGGGCGGAGTGGTTCCTTGCGGGAGAAACCGCAAGAACGTCTGTGAAATTGCGGTCGTCTGGGCCAACGAGGTTTGGATATTGGCGCCTGGTTGAAAGAAAACCTTGATGATGGCGATCCCGTTAAACGATTGCGATTCCGTGTGCTCAACGTCATTAACAAGAGTCTGAATGCCTCGTTCGACGTTGGAGGTGATGCGCTGCTCCATCTCCTGAGGTTCCAGGCCGGTGTACGTCCAGACCAGAGAAATGACCGGGATGTTGATATCGGGGAAAATGTCCACGGGCGTGCGCAACAGCACCACCGGAAACAGCAGGATGATGGCGAGCGCCATCACCACAAAGGTGTACGGCCTCCGCAGCGCTAATCGGACGATCCACATAAAGTCTTGCTTGCTCTTTTACATCGGTGGTGCCCGTTATTCGCTACGGGCCGCTCACCTATCACAGATTTAACTTAGATTCCTGGGAGCGTTTGTTCGGGTACGCCGCTCATCCGGTCGAAATCCATTGCGCAATTTAAGCCTTCGCGACCATCTCCAGGCCCCGAGGGAAACCCATGTCGCCCCACTCGAACAGGATGTGGCGGATTAAGCCTCATGCCGTGTATCAGTTAGAAACATCGAAGGATGTCGCTCCCCGTGCTTCCATATCCATTCGATGCCGACATTCTGACACAAGGCACATAGAGGGCTCCATCCAAATTGGACGGCGATCCCTGACGATGGGTGAGGCAGGAATGAGGGAGACTGCGCGACGCGGCAGGCGCTATTTGTGGGTCATGGTGAAGACGCCGTCCCAGCCGGAGGGAGGCTCATCGAAGAGATATTCCTGGCAGCGCTTCCAATAGGCGCGGGATGGGCCGTCATCGGGCCACTTGTCGAGAATAGTCTGGAAAGACTTCTGGGCGTCTTCCCAGCGGCGTTTCCGGTAGAGCTCATGGGCCCGCTGAAAGAGATCGAGGCGGTTGCGCACTTCGTCCGGAGTGCCGTAAACCGAGTCTTCGGCGGCGCGGCCGACGAGCTCGTAGATGGCAACCGGCTGGAGCTTGCCTTTTACGCGGATGAGATCGAGTTCGCGAAAGACGAAGCCGTCTTCCTTGGCCGCGGTGTAGGTGGTCTCGTTGACCACGACGTGTGTGCCGTAGTCTTTATTTAGCCCTTCCAGGCGCGAGGAGAGATTCACGGTGTCGCCGAGAGCCGTGTAGCCGTAGCGGAGCGCGGAGCCCATGTTGCCGACGCTCGCCACACCGGTGTTCAGACCGATGCCAATGTCGAGATGCGGCTTGCCTTCGGATTCCCATTTCTTCTGCATCTCACGGACGCGGTCCATCATCTTCAGTGCAGTATGGCAGGCTCTGGCCGCGTGGCCGGGTTCTTCGAAGGGCGCGCCCCAGAAGGCCATCACCGCGTCGCCGATATATTTGTCGAGAGTGCCGTGGTGTTCGAAAACCAGCCCGGTCATGTCCGAAAGATATTGGTTCAGGAAATTCGCGAGATCCTGAGCGTCCAATTTTTCGGAAATAGTCGTGAAGCCGCGAATATCGCTGAACATGACGGTAATGTCGGTTTTCTTTGGTTCCACAAGACGCGGATTGACCAGCAGGCGGCGGATGACTTCTGGGCTGAGGTATTGGCCGAAAGCGGAGCGGACGCGGCGTTTTTCTTTTTCTTCGAACAGCGCTCGATATAGGGAGACGAGAAGCACATTGGAACTCAGCGTAAGCGCCGGCACACCGAAGTTGAGCCACCAGCCGTGCAGAAATGCAAAATAGTCGACCGCAACCAAA
Source organism: Candidatus Acidiferrales bacterium (assembly GCA_035603095.1). GTDB lineage: Bacteria > Acidobacteriota > Terriglobia > Acidiferrales > UBA7541 > Acidiferrum. The sequence continues at coordinate 5,102 of DATNLB010000516.1, read as the reverse complement.
GGTGCGATCAGGAACGCGCCGAACCACATCCAGCGTGGTGTAACAAGGGCCATCCAGATTCCCAGGGGAATGCCGAAGAAGAAAATGAGCAGAACGTCCGCCAGCGTTTGCTTCGCACCGCGATAAAGAAACGACTGGTGCAGAATGCAGTCGATCACGTTCGCGTGGATTTCCACGCCGGGGTAGTCGACCCCTCCGTAAGGCGTCGTTCGCAGATCGCCAATGCCTGTCGCGGTGGCGCCGACGAGCACGATCTTGCCGCCAAACGCATCCGCAGAGATTTTCTTTTCCACGACGTCGGCAAGCGAATAGTGAGGGTAGGTGTAACCGGGTCCGTGAAAATTGACGACCACGCGGCCGAGGTCGTCCGTGCGGACCTGAGCGGATTGTCCGAAGAGAATGCGATACGCGCCCACTGGTCCATATTCCAAAACAACCTGTTCATTCGGCAGGCGAAAGTACGAGCGCACCGCCTGGACATCGAGGGAGGCGTAAATGTCCCAATCGCCGAAATCCTTGGAGCGTCCGTACGGAATAATCAGGTTCGCTTGGCGGACAACGCCGTCCACGTCTGGATATACGTTAAAGAACCCGGTGGAGGAGGCTTCCTCGCTGAGGGCGCTGGTAAGGATTTCCAGGTTTGCTTCCGTGCCCTTGGGCAAGAGATTGTCGGGTTGAAATTTCTCCATAAGGCTGATGCGATCCTGTTTGCCGGTTTCAGGGCGGAGCGGACGCACGCTCGGGAAAGAATAGAAGGCGATTTGACTTGCGTAGGTGTCGAGCGTCTTGTCATCCAAGCCGCGGAGGTCTGCTTCAGTGTGAAGAAAGAAATTTCCAAGCACAACCGCGCCGAAGCGCTGAATGGCGGAAGCGAATTGTTTGTCCGCGTCATACTGAGCGGCAATCTTTTGAACTTCCGCTGAGAGCGCGGGATCGATTGTTTCCCCGCGTTTTCGGCGGGCTTCCATCTCCGCCCATAGCGCGCGAATCGGAGCGGCGCTCTGATCCGGTTTGCTGAAGGTGACGTCAAAGGCGACGACCTTCGCGCCAGCTTCACGGAGTACGTCGAGCATCCTTGCAAAATGGGTTCTGGAAAAGGGCCACTTGCCGAGGACTTCCTGCGAATGCTGATCGATGTCCACGATAACGATTCGCGGGTCGATGGGCGTGGCGCTGCGTGGGCGGTAACGGAAACGCGTATCCAGCGAGTCGTATTCCAGGCGCTGAATAAAATTGAAAATAGGGGTAGTGCGTTCTCCGACGAAAGTAAAGTAGTACAGCGCCAGCGCAAGAAGCGTGATGACCACACTGATGACGAACGAGACGCGGTGGCGCCACCACGTTAGAAGCAATTCGTAGAGGCCAAGAGCGCCCCGCCGTTGCCAGAATCCTTCTGACGGAGCTGCCATCGCGTATCGAATGCTACTCGCGGAAGATGAAGTTCAGTCGCACGCCGGAGACTTCGACGAGATCGCCGTCGTTCAGGCGCACGGGGCCGGAGATGGGAGTGCCGTTGATGTTGGGAACCTTGTCGCCGGGACCGAGGTAGTAGCCGTCATCGCGCTGATTGATCTGCGCGGCCATCTGAGGTTTGAACCAGCCCTTGAGGCGAACGGTGGCCATGGCGGATTTTCCGATGACCGTGAGTCTGTTGGTCAGAACATACTCTTTCTGGTCGGTCTGGCCGCCGAGAACGACAAGCGTCGGAACTTTCATGCGGGCTGAGGCAAACTGCATGGATTCGCCCAACGCGGCAGCCTGCTGGAGCATCTGCCGGCGCTCCTTGGTGTCCAGCACCATGGTTTCGTCGATGCGCGGCGCGGCAGTTTTGCGGCCGGAGTCCCAGGGAACCGGCGCATCGCCGCTGGTGTCGACCTTGATTTTGTGTTTTCCGATATGGATGTTGTCGCCGTCGTGCAGAGTAGCGCGCTCGACACGGAGATCGTTCACAAAAGTGCCGTTGAGGCTGTCGAGATCTTCAATGACCATGCGGCCGGCCTCAAAATAGACTTTGGCGTGATGGTTGGACACGGCGAGGTTATCAACGGGCAAGTCGTTGTCCGGAGAGCGGCCGATGGTTATGGGCCGGCTGCCCACGGGAACCTCTTTCATGATTTTGTTTTCAAACATGAGGCTGAGCTTCGGCATCTCAATTTCCTCCAGCGCTGCCATTTGAACCTAGATTTTTGGGGGTCCCACGGCGCAACCAAGAAAACCACCCCTTGGAATCTTTTTCGAGCCGCACAGTCAATACCGTGATGTTGTCCGGGCCGCCGCGCTCATTGGCGAGTGCCACGAGTTTTTCCGCTGCCCGGGTAGGGTCGGTCTCCGCCTGGAGCGTTCCCGCGATTTCGGGCTCTGTGACCACACGCGTCAATCCGTCGGAGCAGAGCAGCAAAACATCCCGGGGGAAAAGTGTGTGTTCCTCAGCGTCTACTTCGATGGCCGCTTGTGCGCCAAGCGCGCGCAGCAGAACGCTTTGCATGGTGCTTTCTTCGGCCTCGGCGGCGGTCAAAATGCCGCGCCGCACCTGTTCGGCCACGAGAGAATGATCCCGCGTGAGCTGAAGCAAGCTGCCGCTGCGGACTAAATAGGCGCGGCTGTCACCGACGTGAGCGATGCTGAGTTTTGCGCCATCGATCCACGCCGCCGTCAGAGTCGCGCCCATGCCGCGATGATCAGGATTTTTTTCGGCGGCCTTGAAAATGGTCCTGTTGGCCAGATGGACGGCCGTAGCAAGGTGTTTTGTCCGAGCGCTCCAATAAGGTTGTACTGCGCCGATGACCTGGGCGGCAGGATTGGTTTCGGCGTCGAGGCAGTGCTTCACGACTGTTTCAACAGCCATGGCGCTGGCGATTTCGCCATGGACTTCGCCTCCCATGCCGTCGGAAAGCACGAAGAGGTTGAGCCGCTCAACGATCTTGTAACAATCTTCGTTGTTGGTGCGCACCCGACCCACATCGGACACGCCGCCACTTGCGATTCGCACACGAACTCCCATTGCAGCCCTGAGATTACACCCCGGCCCACACCTGTACCTGGCAACTCCGTTCCCACGCTAACAGAGCCCCAAGACCGGCGAAAGGCTTTGAACCCTACTGATTACTCGCTCTTTCGCTACATGCGGGCAGGGAGTGACGCAACCTCGTGCAGTTGGCGCGTGCATCGCTTTCATCGGCAGGAGGTTCTCCACTACAATTCCACGCATGTCTCGGCACCGCTGCGTCCTCGCGTTCATCTTCGCTTGCCTCATTGCCGGCGTCCTCGCGCAGGGGGGTAGAGCTCAGCAGTCAGCGCCAGCGGCATCTGAACTTACCGGGGGCCACTCTGTGCGGGCTTCCAGTAGTGGAGGCGCGGAGAATCTTGCCAAAGTTGAAGTTGTGGGACAAAAAAACGGCAGCTTTCTGATCTCGATTCGGTTGCTGCCCTCCCTTAGAAGCCCGTTGTCTTGAGATCAGGCGGCGAACACCGGTCACGTCCAAGGTGGGGAGAAGCCCACATAGGAAACAGGAGGGTTACGGGGAGATTATGATTTTGGCCCTTTGAGCGATAGTTGGCCACCCCCCTGTTTTTTGCAAGTGTTGCATCTAAAAGACTTAGTTATTGCGCAAGTCCTTTGTCTGCAACACATACGAGATGGCCGTGAAGTGTTGCATCTAAAGGGCTTAGGAGTTGGCATAACTACGGAAAGAGTTGAGCTTTTTTTTGCGCAAAGCTGGGGCCGACTGAGGATGCTTTGCTTGGGGACCACTAACGGACGGAAAGCGGCAGCAAGCTGCTGCACTCCAAATACGAAGCGGCAGCCGAGGCTGCCGCCCTTTGCGTCAAGTCATACTTTGACCCGAAACAATTGTACCACACGAGCCGGGACAGATTCGGGAAACCACCCAGGCAGAGAATCCTGAAGAGAGCTTAGATTACGCGCCCTTCTTAATGCTGGCTTCGGGAGGAAGGGGAAGGGCGCGCTGAGGATTCTCAAAGGGGAGCTCGGGAACACCGGTGCCGAGCATGGTTTCGAGAGTGTTCTGGGCCCTCTCGAAGAGTTTGTCGGACTCGCTGTAACTTTGCTGGGCGTTCTTCAAATGGGTTCCCAGAGTTTCGAACTTGTCCGCGAATTTCTCCATTTGCTTTTCCATCCCGGAGAGACTTTCCAGCAGGCGCTTGGCATTCTCTTCCATCTGCATACCGCGAAGGCCCATGGCGATAACGCAGAGATGGGCGTAGAGCGTATTGGGCGACACGGCGATGACTTTTTTATCGCGGCAGTAGGCATCCAGAGGCTGCCCCTTGCCGTCTTCGGTCATAAGGAGTTCGTAGTAGACGCCTTCCGAAGGGACGAACATCAATGCCACATCGAGCGTGCCTTCATCGGGCACGATGTATTTTTTGGTGATGGCATCGACATGGCCTTTTACCGCAGTCGCGAAGGCCCGCCGCGCTTCGTCGCCCTCGGTGCTGATTCTGCGATAGGCATCGAGAGGGAACTTCGAGTCGATGGCCATCAATTTTTTGTCGCGGAGCCTAATCACCACGTCCGCGGCTTCTCCGCTGGAAAAGCGGTATTGTGTTGCGTACTGGGCAGAGGGAAGGGAATCTTCGAGCAAGCGCTCCAGCGTAACCTCGCCGAGAGAGCCACGCGACTTGGCGCCGCCCAAAATGCCTTCGAGGGTCTGCGCGGTCTGGGACATCTGTTTCCCGGCTAGTTGCACTTCGCCGAGCTGCCGCTGAATTTGGCTGATCTGATCGCGCGTGTTCTTGAGCTCGTCGGCCATTTTGGTTTGCGCGTCGGAAGTCATCTGGCCGGTAATCTGGGCGGAGTTTTTGATGGCGTCCTGCAAGGCGGGAGTGACGCTATCGAGGCGCTGCGCGACGCCCTTGGCGATGGTTTCCAATTGTCCGGTGCTCCGGGCTTGCGACGTGGCAATGGTCTGGAGGTCGCGGCGCAATTCACTCATCTGGGATTCGATGGCGCCGCTCTTCTGGCGCCCCTGCAGGCTCTGCAGAGCCAGCCAGAGCACCAGGATAGCTACAAGAATCACGCCGCCAATCAAGAATGCGTTCATTCACTCTCCAATTCTTTCATGAGGAATGGTCTTCCTACT
>DATNLB010000427.1:0-11926 GCA_035603095.1 Candidatus Acidiferrales bacterium | reverse complement strand
GCGAACGCGCCGTCATGGGCTACGATACCGAGCACGGTCCGCCGTGCACAATGCGTTTTCAATCCGCGGCGGCAAAAATCGCAGACCGGTTTGAAGCCATACGCGGAACAGGAAACGTTGATCTCACCGGTGACCCGCCGCCCCAGCCATTTTCTCTTCGTCGCCCCCGAAACGCCCTGCACCCCCGCGACCTCGCCGACAAACTCATGCCCGGGCGTCCCGCGAAACGCGTGGTAACCGCGCAGAATCTCAACGTCGGTGTTGCAGATGCCCGCCAGCCGCACGCGCACCAGCGCCCATCTAGGCCGCAATTTCGGCACCGGCTTCGAGATTGCTCTTAATTTTCCTTGTACGATGCGGAAGGAGAGCACGGGCTGTTTAGCTCGTTTTCTTCTTATTCTTATCGGATTGCGATTTTGCCGGCAGAGCCGTCCGCACCGGCGCCGCCATTTTCTCCATCAGATCGAACTTGGCTTCAAGCCGCACCAGCCGGCGGTCGAGGTCTGTATAGCCATCTGCCAGATGCTTCATTTGTGCGGTCAGCGCTTCCATCCGCTCTTCGATCAGCACGATTTTCCGGATGGCCGCCACCGCGTCCCGCGCCCAGCTCACCTGCCATTCCTGCGGTGTTTCAGAACGCGGTCGACGTACCCTATGGTTTCGTCCAGGTTCTTGATCATTCGGTCTGCGGCATGATTTGCCGCTTTTGCCAGGCCGCGCAGCTCAGCCTCATTCTCCACCGGCACGTCCAAATACATGTCTACCGCATCGCGCACTTCTTGCGAAAAGGATTTTCCGCGCAGCTTCGCACGCCGGGCGAGGCGCCGCTTTTGTATCGGATCCATATGAATCAGCGCTGTGGCCATGATCCAACCCTATATCGCACCTATATCATAACACTGGATTCGGCGCTTCGGCCCTCTCGACGTCATTTTTCACTCATAGCGCAGCGCGATGATCGGATCGACACGCACAGCCCGCCGCGCCGGCAGGTATGACGCCGCGATTGCAACCGCCGCCAGCAAGACCGGAACGCCAATGAATGTTACCGCGTCGTAGGCACTCACACCGAAAAGCAGGCTTGTCAGGAATCGCACCAGCGCGAAGGCCCCGGCGAGCCCCAAACCCACTCCTATTAGCGTCAGCTTTACGGAGTGGCCCAGAATCATGCCTTGCACATTTCCCGGCTGTGCTCCCAGGGCCATGCGAATTCCTATCTCCTGAGTCCGCTGGCTCACGGTATAGCTCATCACACCGTAGATGCCGACGGCGGCCAGCGCCAAAGCGAGCACCGCAAAGGCCGCCGTCAGTACCGCCGAGAAGCGGCGCGGCGATACGGAACCCGAAAGCAAAGCATCCATGGTCATAACGTGAGTAACCGGCAAGCTTGCGTCGGCTCTCTGGATGACCTCTGTTGCTGCTGCGGCCACCGCGGTTGGGTCGGAGGCTGTACGGATGATGAAATATGGTGTCCATCCAGCCGAGAAGTAGACGTCGAACGTGGGCTCGCCCTCCAGTTCGAACTGGTGTACGTTGCCTACAATTCCGACGATCGAGCGCCAGCAAGGCTTTTTGTCGAATGAACAGAGATCGATACGCTTGCCGAGGGCATCACCGCCGGGCCAGAAGCGCCGCGCCATCGTATCGTTGATCAATATGTTCGTGAGCCTCCAGTCCTCCGGGTTGAAAAGACGGCCGGCACGCAGAGGGATTTGCAGCGTTGAAAAATAGCTGAGGCTGACGGTGCGAAATTGCGCAAGCGGACGAGCGCCCGCGACGAGAGGCGGCCGGCCCTCGATTACGAATCGGCCCGCCCGCCTCAGCTCCGTGCCCAACGGCAAATCGTCGATTCCGCCCACTTCTTTCACGCCAGGCAGCGCGCGGATTTGTCCGGCAATTTGCTCAAATTGAAGAGACTGGTTCCGCGTCAGATTGGTCTGTTCTTCATCCGAGAGTTGGCTGTATTGTGCAAACGTAAGACTTGGCTGCTGGACCTCCAGCGTAAGGATGTGCTCCGTTTGAAAGCCCGGATCAACATGCACCAAGTGCTGGAAGCTGCGGAGGAGCAACCCCGCTCCGATCAGCGGAACCAGGGCCATAGCGACTTCGGAAATCACCAGAAGGTCGTGCGTCTTGTGATGCCCAACCCCACTGGCGCCCTTGCTTCCTTGCTTCAGCGTGCCCGCAAGATTTGTATTCAGTGTCCGTACCGCCGGCAGCAAACCGCAGCCAAGGCCCGCCACGAGACAAACTGCAAGAGTGAATCCCAGCACCCAGCCGTTCAATCCCGTCTCGCGCAAGACGGCGAGATCCGCGGGAACAAAGGAGTTCAAGATGCTCAATCCGACAGCCGCAAGAAGCAGGCCCAGCCCGCCGCCCAAAAAAGAAAGTAGCAAGCTCTCCGTCAGCAATTGTCGGATCAAGCGCCACCGGTTCGCGCCCAGTGCCGTTCGAACCGCAGCTTCCTTCTCACGGGCGGCATTTCGGACAAGCAGCAAATTCATAATATTGGCGCAGGCAATGAGCAAGACGAGCCCCACGGCCCCGAACAAGACCAGTAGCGTACTTCGTAGTTTTTCTGCGGATGGGTCTTGTAACTTCTGGACTAGCACTCCAAAATTCTTGTGTTCGACCGGGTAGGCTGTTGCCGATTGCTGATTGAGTTGATTGATCTCCGCGCGTGCTTGTGAAATCGTGACGCCTGTTTTCAACCGCGCGATCGCAACGAACGCATGGTGCACATGTTCAGTCAAGTCGTCATTAAACTGGCCCAGCGGCATCCACACATCCGCCCATCGCAAAAACTGAAAACCCGCAGGCAGGACGCCGGCGACGGTGTAGCGCTTGTTATCGAGTGTAACGGTGCGTCCGACTACGTGGGGATCTCCGCCGAACCGCCCTTCCCACAAAGCGTGGCTTAGCAAGACCACCAGGGCGCTACCCGCTTTGTCTTCTTCAGGGACAAACGAACGGCCGGCCAACGCACGAACGCCAAGCATGGGAAATAGAGACGAACTCGCATATCCAACCAGGACGCGTCGAGCTTGGCCTTCGCCCGTGAGATTGAACCCGTATGACACATCTGCATAAGCGCCCATTTCCGAAAAGCTTTTCGCCTGCTCCCGCCAGTCGGAGTAATCGCCCGGAGATAGTCCTGCTCGAGGCACCTGCGGCGGGTAGGTGTTCCAGATCTCGACCAAGTTTTCCGGCTGCGTATAGGGGAGCGGACGAAGCAGCAAGTTTTGCACCACACTGAAGATCGCTGTGTTTGCGCCAATGCCTAGCGCCAGCGTAAGCACCGCGACGACGGCGAACCCGGGATTCTTGGCCAGCGCCCGGGTGCCGTAACGGATGTCGTGCATAAAGATTTCCAGCATGTCTTCTACCTTATCACATAACACAAGTTGTAAGGGGTCGCTAATCGTGATTCGGCTTCAGCCTTCATCTGGATTCTTCGACTCCGAAGTCGCCCCGAACGATAGCTTGAAATTCCACGCTAGTGGAGCACGGCGGCGAGGGTTTTCAGCAAGAGTGGCTCCTGTTCGGGGAAGACGGTCCGGAGGTCGAGAATGAGGCGGTCATCTTCGACACGCGCAATAACAGAGATACCCGCGGGAGCGCCGCGGAGGCGCTGTTCGAGTTTCGTAGCCGAGTAACGGGCGCTGGCGATCCGAATGATCTTTGTGGGTAGAGATTGCGAAGGCGTCGAGCCGCCACCGGCAAGAGAAGCGCCATCCGTGATTTCGATCTCCACTTCATCGAGAGGAAGGTCGGGACGCAACTCGCGGATGAAATTCTCCGCGCGGCGCTTCAGTTCCTGCGGAGTCGCGCGAATCATTCGAATGGCGGGGATTTCGTCCCAGGCCGCGCGAAGATACGCCCCGAAAGTGGCTCCCAGCGCCGCGATGGTGAGCTTGTCCACGCGCAGTGCGCGAAACAGCGGGTAGCGCCGGACGCGCGCGATGAGCTCTTTTTTCCCCGCGATCATGCCGGCCTGCGGCCCGCCAAGAAGTTTGTCGCCGCTAAACATCACCACGGAAACGCCCGCGTCGATGCTTTGCTTCACCGTAGGCTCGCTGACGCCGTATTCAGAAAGATCAATGAGACAGCCAGAGCCGAGGTCTTCCACGAGCGGCAGACCGCTGCGTTGGCTGAGCGCTACAAGCTCTTCGAGCGAAGGCTTATCGGTGAAACCGGTGACCTTGAAATTGGAAGGGTGCACGCGGAGCAAGGCGCGCGTTTTTTCGTTGATGGCGTTTTCATAATCCTCGACGCGCGTGCGATTGGTCGTCCCGACTTCGCGCAGCATCGCTCCGCTCTGCTCCATAATCTCCGGGATTCGAAAGCCGTCACCGATTTCGATCAGCTCCCCGCGCGAGACGATCACTTCCCCCCCCCGAGCCAGCGCCGCGAGCGTGACGAGCACGGCCGCAGCGCAATTGTTGACAACAATGGCTGCTTCCGCGCCCGTCAGGCGCGTCAGCAACTCGCCGGTATGCACGTCGCGCTTGCCGCGCGCGCCTGCTTCGAGGTCGTACTCGAGATTGCTGTACTGCGTCGCAGTGCGGCGGAACTCGTCCACGACTGTTTCCGGCAGCGGTGCGCGGCCCAGATTCGTGTGCAAAATCACTCCGGTCGCATTGATGACCGGCTGCAGCGAGCGCGAAAGAATGTTTTCCACTTGGACGGAGATGAGCTCCTCCACGGAAGCGGCGTCCACACTGACTGCCGTCCAATTCGAATCGCCCGCGATGCGCGCGCGCAAATCGGCAAGCACCGTGCGCGCAACTTCGACCACCAGGTTGCGGTCCACGCGTTTCGAAAGCGCCGCAAGGCGCGCCTGAGTGAGCAATTCGTCCACAGACGGAATCTGCTGCAGCAATTCCGCCTGCTCTGCTGAAACCGTTTTCTTCCCGCGCATTTCCATCCGAGCATTTCAGCACAGTGCGGAGCAGGGGGCAATGCCGGTGCCCTCCCCTTGGGTCGGGGCAGGAACGTCGGCTCGTGACCTAACTCCGGCTGAGGGCAGAGAGCGGTAGCGGATGCGAATCGCCGCTAATGCATCCGGTTGACGGTTTTGCTTCGTCCACCTAGCATGGAGGCTCGAGGGATTCCTCCGCGCATGGCCACCATCGACGAAGAGCTAGGCACGCTTGAACGGGACATCCGTCAGCTCAAGATCGAATACGACCAGTATTTCGGCGGGGGCAGGAAGCGTCCCCCCACGGAAATCGAATGGCGCATCGATCAGTTGGTCAAGCGCTATGCGGAACGCGGCGGCGAGCTCAAGTTCGCGCAACGGTTCCGCTTCAACAATCTTTCGCAAACCTACGCAAAATACAAAGATATTTTCCGGAAAAGAACCGCGCAAAAAGAAGAAGGAAAAATTCAGCGGCACTTCGGCGCGGCGGCCAAGGCGATCGAAGCAGCCCGCGCGGCCAAGCACGGCGAAGAGCAGGCCGCCGCAGCTGCGGGGGGCGAGTCGAAAACATTTCGCATGACGTGTTCCGAGCCCGAGCGTGAAACGGAGAAGGTCGACCAGTTGTACCAGGCGTTCCTGCAGGCCAAGCAGACGGCGGGAGAAGAGACGGGCAGGCTGTCGCGCTCCAGCTTCAACGAATTCGTGCTGAAGAAAACGAAAGAGCTGCAAAAGCAGAAGAACTGCCGCGACGTCGAATACGTCGTGGAAGTGGTCGAAGGCCAGGTCAAACTGAAAGCTCTTGTGAAGTCCTAAAGAGTTCCAGTTCACGGTTGACAACCGGTAGTCCAGAAAAATCCACTCCTAGAGTTATCCACAAATCTTTCACGTGCGAGATCTGACGCAACTCGGATTGCGCTTTCCGAATAAGCGCGGCGCGCTTACACTGTTGTGCTTTTCTCTTTGTGGAGGAATCCATGGCAGTACAGCGCGCGCTCATCAGTGTGTTTGACAAGACCGGTATCGTGGAGTTTGCGAAGCGGCTCGCCGCGCGGAAGATCGAGATTCTTTCGACGGGCGGGACCGCCAAGCTGCTGCGCGAAGCGGGAATCGCGGTGCGCGACGTTTCCGATTTCACAGGCTGGCCGGAAATGCTGGGCGGACGCGTGAAAACGCTGCATCCGAAAGTGCACGGCGGGCTGCTCTTCCGGCGCGGGCACGCGGAAGATCAGAAGCAAGCAGCGGAGCAAGGAATCGCGCCGATCGATCTGGTGGTGGTGAACCTGTATCCGTTTGAAGCGACGGCGGCGAAAGCGGGACTGACGGCCGGAGAGCTGATCGAAAACATCGATATCGGCGGGCCCACGATGCTGCGCTCGGCGGCGAAGAATTTCGAGAGCGTGACAGTAGTCACGGACCCAGTGGATTTCGAGCGTGTCGCGAGTGAAATCGAGAGCGCGGGCGATACGACGCTGGCGATGCGGCTGGCGCTGGCGCAAAAAGTTTTCGCGACGACTTCACGGTACGACGGTGTCATCACCACGGAATTGGAACGACTGTCGGCCGGCTCCGGGCATGTGACCTTGGAAGCGAAACCGGCGCTGCCCGAGCGCGTGCATATCGCGCTGCGGCGGCAGCAGGAGTTGAGATATGGAGAAAATCCGCACCAGGCTGCAGCGCTGTACGTGCCCGCGGGCCGCGCGCCGGAAGGATTCGCGGCGGCCAAGCAACTTCAGGGCAAGGAACTCTCCTACAACAATCTCGTCGATCTCGAAGCGGCGCGGAGCCTGGCCGCGGAATTCAAGAATCCGGCGGCGGTGATCATCAAGCACAACAATCCCTGCGGGACAGCGGAGCGAGAGTCATTGCTCGATGCGTATCTGAAGGCGCTGGCGTGTGATCCCGTATCGGCGTTCGGCGGAGTCCTGGCGTTCAACCGCGCGGTGGATGCGGCAACGGCGGAAGAGGTCGCGAGACTTTTCGTGGAATGTATCGCGGCGCCTGGTTTTGCGGACCGCGCGAAAGAAATTTTTGCAGCGAAGAAAAACCTACGGCTGTTGGAACTGCCCGAGGGTGGCCTGGAGCCGGAAAGTGAGCTGCAGCTCAAGCGCATTCTCGGCGGAATGCTAGTGCAGCAGCCGGACCTTGGTGAGATCAAGGACAATGAGCTGCGCACCGTAACTAAGCGAGCGCCCACAGTGCACGAGATGCACACCATGCGCTTCGCATGGAAGGTATCCAAGCACGTGAAATCGAATGCGATCGTGTTTGCGAAGGATGGCGCGACGCTGGGTGTCGGCGCTGGACAGATGAGTCGCGTGGATTCGGTAAAAATCGCGGTGATGAAGGCGCAATCGTCGCTGGTCGGCGCGGTGGTAGCTTCCGACGCCTTCTTCCCCTTTCCCGACGGAGTGGAAGAAGCCGCCAAAGCCGGCGCGACGGCGGTAATCCAGCCCGGCGGTTCGGTGCGCGACGCGGATGTCATAGCCGCCGCCGATCGGCTTGGGTTAGCCATGGTGTTTACCGGCATGCGGCACTTCCTACACTAAGTTTCCGGGACCGGTGTGTCGTGCCCAATAGTGAATTTGCTCTGAAGCCCACCTTTAGTGCCCAATTTGAAAACGTTTTTCCGCTGAGCTGCATCCTATGTGTAGGGGCGCCCAAGCTCTGGAAACGTTTCGTTTTTGGCTTTTGACCGCGTTTCGGCCGCATGGGATAATTTAAGTTTCTGGGGCTACGATGAACCTTCGACTGATTACTCTTACCGTAGTGTTGACGGGTGTCGCCGGCGCGGCTGCCACGACGCAGACGACGCCGAGTCCGGCGTCCGAACAAAAGCCCGATGCTCCTGCCGCGGCGCAGGAGCAATTTGCAAACCCGAAAGCCGATCTTCCCGAAAACTCCGCGCGCGCCGAGGCCTATTACGACTTCACGATGGGCCACATCTACGAACAGCAGTATGAAGCGACTAGCAACGCGGAGTACGCCACCAAGGCGATCGAGGCGTACAAGAAAGCGTATGCGCTGGATCCGAAGTCGCAGGTCATCGGCGAACGGCTGGCGGAGATGTATTGGAAGGCGCAGCGCATTCACGATGCGGTAGCGGAAGCGCAGGGAATCCTGAAACGCGACCCGGACAACGTGCAATCCCGGCGGCTGCTGGGGCGAATCTATTTGCGAAGCCTGGGCGATGTCAGCGCGGGCAACGGCCAGCCGGAAACGGTGAACCGCGCCATCGAGCAATACCGCGAGATAAACCGGCTCGATCCTTCGGACACCGAATCGGCCCTCTGGCTCGCGCGGCTCTACCGCCTGAAGAACGAACACGACAAGGCCGAACAGGTTCTGAAGAGCATCCTGAAGAGCGATCCGGAAAACGAACCGGCCGTCGAACAATTGACGCAGTTGCTGATGGACCAGGGCAAGTCCTCTGAGGCGGTCGCGCTGCTGGAAGGTATCACCGCGCATTCTCCTTCACCGGTGCTCCTGGATCTTTTGGGAGATGCTCGCACCCAGACGCATGAGCTGGCCAAGGCGGAAGAGGCTTACCGCAAGGCCGCCGAACTCGATCCTTCGGAGTTGAGCCACCAGCGGGGGCTGGGGCAGACCTTGTTGGCCGAAGAAAAATATTCCGAAGCGCTGAAGGTTTACCAAAAACTTTCGGATGTTACGCCGGACGATTCGGACGTGTATTTGCGAATCGCCCAGATTTACCGCGAGTTGCACCAGCTCGATAAGGCCGAAGAAAATCTTGTGAAAGCGCGGCAGTACGCGCCCGGGAACCTGGAAGTAATGTACAACGAAGCGATGCTGTATCAGGCCCAGGGACGCTATGACGATGCCATCCGCGTCCTGTCGGACGCGGCGACGGGCATCAAGGGGCAGTCTCCCACGGTGCCGTCGCGGCGGCGGTCGCTGGCCATCCTGTATCAGCAACTCGGACAGCTTTATCGTGATACGCAGAATTATCAGGCAGCGATATATACGTTCGAAGAATTGGGGCATCTGGGGGAAGAAGAAGACCGCCGGGCGCGAATGATGATCATGGACACGTACCGCGCGGCAAAAGATTTGTCCAAAGCCCTGCAGACGGGCAAGGAAGCGCTGGCGAAATACCCGGCCGATCCCGCGATTAGGACCAGCCACGCGCTGTTGCTTGGCGAGAACGGACAGACGGACGACGCGGTCAAGATTCTGAGAGCCCAACTACACGGCGAGGCGGGAGATCGCGAGACGTATCTGAACATCGCCCAAGTGTACGAGCGCGGGCGACGTTACAAGGAAGCGGAAGAAGCGGCTCGCGCCGCGGAAGTGCTGCCGGGCCAGGCGCGCGAAAACGAAATGGTGTGGTTCCTTCTCGGAGCCATCTACGAGCGGCAGAAGTTTTTCGACAAGGCCGAAGAACAATTCAAGAAAGTGCTTGCGGTGAACCCGAAAAACGCTCCCGTCTTGAATTATTATGGGTACATGCTGGGCGACCTGGGGATACGGCTTGACGAAGCCGAAGCGCTGGTCCAAGAGGCGCTGAAGGAAGACCCCTTCAACGGGGCGTACCTCGACAGTCTCGGCTGGATTTATTTCAAAGAGAACAAGCTGGGCGCTTCGGAGAGCACACTGCGGAAGGCTGTGGAGCGCGAAAGACACGACGCGACGATTCATTCGCACCTCGGCGATCTTTTCGCCAAGACGGGCCGAGGCGATTTAGCCGCCGCGGAATGGGAAAAATCGCTGGTGGAATGGCGCCGCTCTCTTCCCGCGGACGTGGAGACCGACAAGGTCGCGGAGCTCGAGAAGAAGATCTCGAAAACGAAGCATCGCGTGGCGCAAAAATCTACGGCGACCGACGCGAAGCCTTAACTTAGCGCATGTCCGAAGTCCGCATTTCCGCGTTCGCAAAAATCAATCTCCGCCTCGACGTCCTCGGCAAACGTGCCGATGGATTTCACGAATTAAGAACCATTTTTCAGACCGTCTCGCTGCACGACGAATTGCGGTTGCGCGCCTCTCGCAGCAACGGAATTGCACTGACCATCGAAGGGAACCAGCCGCTCTCCGCCGAACCGGTGGAGAAAAATCTTGTGTATCGCGCGGTGGCTGCGCTGCGGCGCGAACTGAGAGTCCGCGGAGGGGCGGAACTTCAGTTGAAGAAAACGATTCCTGCGGGCCGTGGGCTGGGCGGGGGATCGAGCGATGCCGCTGCGGCGCTGCTGGGGTACCTCCGGCTTACGAGGAAAAAGCTGGCGGCGGCGCGATTAATGGAAATTGCCGCATCGCTGGGCGCGGACGTTCCGTTTTTTCTATGGGGCGGGCGGGCTCTGGGAGTGAATAAGGGCGATGAAATTTATCCGTTGCCAGATATCGCGAAGCTGCACGTCCTGGTTGTTTCGCCAAAAGAGATTCATGTGCCCACCCCGGATGCCTACCGCTGGCTGAAGGCCAAGGCTCTGAGATTGACAAAGTCGGCCGCAAACCCTAAACTTTGGGAGTTCTGTGCTCTATGCTGGAGCGCGCAGGGAAGCGGTCTTTCGAACGATTTCGAGGGGCCGGTTTTCCGGCGGCATCCCCGACTTGGTCGAATCAAGCGGGAGTTGCTCCAAAGAGGAGCTACAGAAGCCTCGCTGGCGGGTAGCGGTTCGGCGGTGTTTGGAATTTTCCCGAGCCCAGCGATGGCGCGCCGAGCCGCTGTCAGGTTTCCGCACGATCAGACCTTCGTTTGCGAGACTATCTCGCGCGGCAGGTACGCTCGTTTGATGCGCATCGCAGGATAATCTGCCGGCGCGTCGTGGATTCCGCCGCAGCGTCTCCGAAGAGTTTTCTAATTGACAGTTCGAAGTTGAAAAATGGGGACAGGAACGATGCTTGCGATGCCTTCCCCCATTTCCAGTCTTCACTTCTGACTTTCAACTGTTAACTGTCAACCGCGTCCAAACAAGAGAATTGCAGAGTTTAAGTTGCTCAGGGAGCGCCAGCGTCGTGAACGACGACCGATTCAAGATTTTCTCGGGGACCGCGAATCCGATTTTGGCGGAAAGTATTTGCCGCCACTTGGACGTGCCGCTGGGCAAAGCGCTCCTCGGACGCTTCAGCGACGGTGAGATTTATTTCCAGATTCTGGAAAATGTTCGCGGCGCGGATGTGTTCGTGGTGCAGCCGTGCCATGCTCCGGTGGACAACCACCTGCTGGAATTGCTGCTGATGATCGACGCGTTCAAGCGCGCGTCGGCGTGGCGGATCACGGCCGTGCTTCCATATTACTGCTATGCGCGGCAGGACCGGAAAGACAAGCCCCGCGTTCCGATCTCCGCGAAGCTCGTTGCGGACTTGTTGGAAACCGCGGGGGCGAGCCGGGCGCTGACGTTGGATTTGCACGCGCCGCAGATTCAAGGTTATTTCGACGTGCCCGTGGATCACTTGTATGGTTCGCCGGTGCTGGTGGAACACTTCCGGCACATGAAGCTGCCAAATCTGACGGTCGTTTCGCCGGATGCTGGCGGTGTGGAGCGGGCTCGCTTTTTCGCGAAGAAACTGGATGCGCCGTTGGCAATCGTGGACAAGCGGCGCGTGGACGTGGATGTCAGCGAGGTGATGAATCTCATCGGCGACGTGCGCGGACGCAGCACGCTGATCGTGGACGACATTATCGATACCGCGGGGACGCTGGTGAAGACGGCCGAGGCGCTGGCGCGCGAAGGCGCCACGCAAGTGTATGCGGCGTGCACGCACGCGGTACTTTCCGGTCCGGCGGTCGAGCGGATCGCGAAATCGATCATTACGGAAGTGGTGGCGACGGACTCCGTGCCGTTGAGCGAAGCCGGCAAGAAGATGGGGAAGATCAAAGTGTTGAGCGTTGCGGATTTGCTGGCGCGAGGAATTCGCTCGATTCACGAAGAGACTTCGATCAGCGAGTTGTTTATTTGATTTTGTAGGACAGACATTTTTGTCTGTCCGCGAAGAAATGGCAGGAGGAGGACAGGCAAGAATGCCTGGCCGCCTGGAATTCGAGAAGGG
>DATNLB010000777.1:0-4513 GCA_035603095.1 Candidatus Acidiferrales bacterium | reverse complement strand
GAAGAGCTACCAATTTCCCGGGGATTCCATTGCCGTGATCAAAGGATCGGCGCTGCAGGCGCTGAACGGCGACGCCAAGTGGGAAAAGACCATCGATGAGTTGATGGATGCGGTGGACAAGAACGTGCCATTGCCGGTGCGTGACATCGACAAGCCGTTCGCCATGCCGATCGAGGATATTTTCTCGATTTCCGGCCGCGGCACGGTGGTCACCGGCCGAATCGAACGCGGCAAAGTGAAGGTTGGCGAAGAAATCGAAATCGTGGGCTTCCGTCCGACGCAGAAGAAAGTTGTGACGGGCGTCGAAATGTTCAAGAAGCTTTTGGACGAAGGCCTCGCGGGCGACAACGTTGGTTTGCTGCTGCGCGGCACGGAAAAAGAAGACGTGGAACGCGGGCAGGTGGTGTGCAAGCCGGGAAGCATCACGCCGCACACGAAGTTTAAGGCCGAAGCGTACGTGTTGACGAAGGAAGAAGGCGGGCGGCACACGCCGTTTTTCTCCGGCTACCGTCCGCAGTTTTATTTCCGCACCACGGACGTGACCGGGGATATGAAGCTGCCGGCCGGCGTGGAAATGGTGATGCCGGGCGACAACGTGAGCTGCGAAGTGACTCTGATTACGCCGGTAGCGCTGGAGAAGGGGCTGCGTTTCGCGATTCGCGAAGGCGGCCACACCGTGGGCGCCGGGGCCGTGACTGAGGTCCTTGAATAATTTATGAGACAAGGCGACAAAATCCGTATTCGTTTGAAGGCGTACGACCACAGAATTCTGGACCAGTCCACGCGTGAAATCGTGGAAACGGCAAAGCGTACCGGCGCGGACGTTGCCGGGCCGATTCCTTTGCCCACCACCATTAACCGCTGGACGGTCTTGCGGTCGCCGCACGTGGACAAGAAGTCGCGCGAGCAGTTTGAAATGCGCACGCACAAGCGGCTGATCGACATTCTGGAGCCGACGCCGGATACGGTGGACGCGCTGATGAAGCTGGACCTGCCGCCGGGCGTGGATGTGGAAATCAAGGCGTTCGGGCACGCGGTGAAGTAAGTTTTCAGCTGTCAGTGTTCAGGAAGGCAGGCTGCGAAAGAGAGACGAGGAAAATGGCAGTCAACGGAATCATCGGAATCAAGCTGGGCATGACGCAAGTCTTCCTGGAAGACGGCACGCTGGCGGGGTGCACGGTTCTTCAGGCGGGGCCTTGCGTGGTGGTACAGCGCCGCACGAAACAGAACGACGGCTACGAGGCTGCGCAACTGGGACTCGTGGAATTCGTCAAGCCGCAGCGCGTGAACAAAGCCATGACCGGGCACTTCAAGAAGGCCAACGTCGCTCCGATGAAGGTGCTGCAGGAAGTGCGCATCGAGGAATCGAAGGACGAGACGAAAGTCGGCGACCGCGTGCTGGTGGAGAATTTCAAGACCGGCGAGCTCGTCGATGTGAGCGGCGTCAGCAAGGGCAAGGGTTTTCAAGGCGGCGTGAAGCGCTGGCACTACGCTGGCGGCGATGCGACGCACGGCTCGATGCACCATCGCGCGCCGGGCGGCATCGGTGGCAGTTCCTTTCCGTCGCGTGTTTGGAAGAATCAGCACTTTCCGGGTCACATGGGGAACGTCCGGGTAACGGCGAAGAATTTGAAAGTGGTGAAGGTGGACACCGACGAAAACCTGCTGCTGGTGCGGGGATCGGTGCCGGGGCCCAGCGGAACGTACATTTTCATCCGCAAGGCGAGAAAAGCGAAGTAAGGCGCAACGGCACATCGCTGAGCGTTATCAGTTTTCGGTGGTCAGTTGTCAGTAGGAAGAGTTTGGAATGGGGACTTTGGTTCTCGCAAGTAGATCCAGGGAACCTCTAGGCTCTGCAGTTCTTACTGAATACTGAAGACTGACAACTGAGAACGCGAAAAAGGTTCGAGGACGAGGAAACAAGATTATGCCGGTCGTCGACGTAGTCAATCTGGATGGCAAGAAGGTCGGCCAAGTGGAGCTGGCGGACGCGATCTTTGGCGCGAAGGTCAACCAGCACCTGCTGCACGAGGCTTCGCGGTGGTACTTGCGCGGACTGCGCCGCGGCACGCACAAGGTCAAGGAAAAGAGCGAAGTCAGCGGTGCGGGCCGCAAGCTCTGGAAGCAGAAGGGTACGGGCCGCGCGCGTGTGGGCTCGATTCGCTCGCCTCTCTGGCGTCATGGTGGCACGGTCCACGGACCAAAGCCGCGCGATTACAGCTACGCGCTGCCGAAGAAGATGCTGCTGGGCGCGCTGCGCTCGGCGCTCTCGGCAAAACTCGCCGAGCAGAAGCTGACGGTTGTGGATGCGTGGACGCTCGAGACGCACAAGACCAAGGCGCTGCTGGCGGTGCTGGACAAGCTGAATCACACGAAGTCGGCTCTGCTGGTGGCTCACGGCGAGAACGCGAATCTGGAACGCGCGAGCCGCAACGTGCAAGGTGTCACGCTGTCGGCGCCGAGCGGTTTGCAGCCTTACGACGTGCTGAAGCATGACCTGCTGCTGCTGTCGAAGGATGCGGTGCTCCGCCTGAGCCACTCGCTCGATCCGGAAAAGAAGCCGGTGGTGGTGCCGGACGTGGAAACGATTACTCCCGCGGCGAAACCGGTGAAAAAGGAAGCGGCGCCGAAGGCGGCGAAAAAGAAACCGGCGGCGAAGAAAGCCGCGAAGCCGGCAAAGAAGAAGGGGAAGGGATAAGCGATGTCTACCCCTCACTATCAAATCATTCGGCGGCCCATCATCACGGAAAAAGGCCTCGGCGTGAAAGAGACGCAACACACCGTGGTGTTCGAAGTTTCGGCTAGCGCCACGAAGACGCAGATCAAGGAGGCCGTGCAGCAGATTTTCAAGGTGAAGGTCGCGGGCGTCCGCACGGCGAATTTTGTCGGCAAGATGCGCCGCCGCGGCCAGAGCGAAGGCTACCGGCGCGATTGGAAGAAGGCTTACGTGAAGCTCGCCAAAGACGAAAAAATGATCGAGTACGCGGAGAACTTGTAAGACCGGGACAGTCGTAAAGAGAAATAGCATTAAGAAGGTAAGAGGCAGCGATGGGACTGAAGAGCTTTAATCCATATACGGCGTCGCGGCGGTTCATCACCGTCGTGGACAAGAGCCACATTACCAAACAAGAGCCGGAGAAGGCGCTGGTGGAGTCGAAAAAGCGCTCTGGCGGGCGGAACAATCACGGCGAAATCGTGATCTGGCACCGCGGCGGAGGCCACAAGAAGGCTTACCGTAAGGTGGACTTCCGACGCGAAAAACTTGGCGTGCCCGCGAAAGTGGCGGCGATTGAGTACGACCCAAATCGCAGCGCGAATCTGGCTTTGCTGCACTACGCCGATGGGGAGAAGCGCTACATCCTGCATCCCGTGGGATTGGAAGTGGGCGCAACGGTTTCCACCGGCGAGGGCTCGGACATTCTTCCGGGCAATGCGCTGCAGTTCAAGCACATTCCTCCCGGCACTATGGTTCACAACCTGGAGCTGTATCCGGGGCGCGGCGGGCAAGTGGTGCGTTCCGCGGGCGGGTCGGCGCAGTTGTTGAGCAAAGAGGGCGATCTCGCCCTGGTAAAGCTGCCTTCCGGCGAAGTGCGCAAGTTTTCCGTGGAGTGCATGGCGACGGTGGGCCAGGTCGGCAACCTCGATCATGAGAACGAAACTTACGGAAAGGCCGGGCGCACGCGGTGGCACGGGAAAAAGCCCACCGTTCGCGGCGTGGCCATGAATCCCGTGGATCATCCGCACGGAGGCGGCGAAGGCAAGGTCAAGGGCAATCATCCGCAGACGCCCTGGGCTTTCCCGACGTTGGGCAAGAAGACGCGAAACAACAAGCGCACCGACAAGCACATTGTCGAACGCAGGAAGTAAGTACCAGACTTTACTGAAGTTGGAAACCGGGCGGCGAAGTAAAGCCAGCCCGATGAGAGCAAAAGCGATGCGAGCGACACATACAACACGAGCAGCAGCACGGCGCAGCAGGCTGGGAAAGCGCACGGCCAAGCGCGCGGCCAAGCGCGTAACCGCGAAGAACGCCAAGCCGGTACGTCCGCCGGTCAAGGTGGCAGTTGTTCCACTGGAGCCGGTGCTTTATAAGCTATGCAAACCGGGCTGGGCGGTCATCGTGGAACGGATTGCGAATGCGCAGGGCACGCGGTTTGTCTGCCCGTTCTGCCCGAAGTCGCACCGCGTTTCGGGGCCGGTACGAGGATTCAAGAAGATGCGGCGGGCACCATGGGGCCGCTTGCGGCGAGTGGAGGAATAGGGAATCGATGGCACGCTCACTGAAAAAAGGGCCGTTTGTGGACGGCCACCTGCGCATCAAGGTCGAAGGACTGAACACGCGCAACGAAAAGAAAGTGATCAAGACGTGGTCGCGGCGGTCGACGATCGTTCCGGACATGATCGGGCACACCATCGCCGTGCACAACGGGAAGAAATTCATTCCCGTGTACGTGACCGAGCAGATGATCGGACACAAGCTGGGGGAGTTCGCGCCGACGCGTTCGTTCAAGGG
>DATNLB010000492.1:0-2603 GCA_035603095.1 Candidatus Acidiferrales bacterium | reverse complement strand
GTAGGAATCTTCGGCCAACAGAATGTCTACATCGAGCTGCAACGCCATTTCCAACGTGAGGAAGAAACTCGGAATCGTGCCGCTATTCAGATCGCGCGCATGCTCAGACTTCCTCTGCTCGCCAGCAACGGAGTCAGCTATGCCACCGCCAAAGAACGCGATCTATGCGACGCACTTACTGCCATTCGCCATCACCGCACACTAGCCACTGCTGGACGTTTGCTGTCACGCAATTCCGAACGCTACTTGAAGTCTCCGCAAGAAATGCAGCAACTGTTCTCCGATCTGCCGGAAGCCATTGCCAACACAGTGGAACTCTCTGCGCGTCTCGAATTCACCCTCAAAGATCTCGGCTATGAGTTCCCGCGCTACACCGTTCCCCAGGGCGAAACCATGAATTCTTTTCTGCGAGACCGCACCTGGCAAGGCTTTCCGCGGCGTTACGGTCGGGCCGCGCCGGAAACGCAACATCGCGCCCGCCGCCAGATCGAACGCGAACTGAAGCTCATCGAGAAGCTCGATCTCGCCGGCTACTTCCTCATCGTGTGGGACCTCGTCCATTTCTGTCACGAGCAAAATATTCTGGTGCAGGGACGCGGCTCGGCCGCCAACAGCGCGGTTTGCTACTCGTTGGGTATTACCGCCGTCGATCCCGTCGGCATGGACCTGCTTTTCGAACGTTTTCTTTCCGAAGAACGCGGCGAATGGCCTGACATCGACCTCGATCTGCCCAGCGGCGATGAGCGCGAAAAAGTAATCCAGTATCTATACCGCCGCTATGGCGAGCGGGGGGCGGCCATGACGGCCAACGTCATCACCTACCGCAACCGCATGGCAGCCCACGAAATGGGCAAAACGCTAGGATTCGATCCGGAGACGCTCCACAAAATTTCCGCCGCCGTCGCCACCTGGGAATTTCGCGACGAAAACGATGCGCTCGACCGCCGCTTTCGCGATGCCGGGCTCGATCTCCGGCATCCACGCCTGCGCAAATACTACGAACTATGCATTGCCGTGCAAGACTTGCCGCGCCACTTAGGCCAGCATTCGGGAGGAATGGTCATCTGCCAGGGGCAACTCGACTCCGTAGTTCCGCTGGAGCCTGCTTCCATGCCCGGCCGCGTGGTGGTGCAGTGGGACAAAGAAGACTGTGCCGACATGGGCATTGTCAAAGTGGACCTGCTCGGCTTGGGCATGATGGCGGTGCTGAAAGATTCGCTCGAACTGATTCGCCATCACTATCACGACCAAGTGGACCTTGCACATTTGCCGCAGGACGATCCCGCCGTTTATTCCGCCTTGCAGCAGGCCGACACCGTAGGCATGTTTCAGGTGGAGAGCCGCGCGCAAATGTCGTGCCTGCCACGCCTGCGGCCAAAACGTTTCTATGACATTGTTGTGCAGGTGGCAATCATCCGTCCCGGCCCAATCGTGGGCGAGATGGTGAATCCTTTTTTGCAGCGCCGCCAGGGACGCGAAGATGTCACTTATCCGCATCCGTCGCTCGAACCTGTGCTCAAGCGCACGCTGGGGGTGCCGCTTTTTCAGGAGCAATTGTTGCGTATGGCCATGGTCGTGGCCGGATTTAGCGGCGGCGAAGCGGAAGAACTTCGTCGCGCCATGGGCTTCAAACGTTCGGAGGCCCGCATGCGTGAAATTGAAGCCAAACTCCGCACCGGCATGACACGCAATGGAATTCCACCCCCAGCGCAGGAACAAATCATTCTCTCGATTACTTCTTTCGCGCTCTACGGATTTCCCGAATCGCATGCCGCCAGCTTCGCGCTCATCGCGTATGCCAGCGCCTATTTGAAATGCCATTACCTGGCCGCGTTCACCGCCGCTCTGCTCAACCATCAGCCCATGGGTTTTTATTCTCCCGCAGCCCTGGTCAAAGATGCGCAACGGCACGGATTGAAAATGCTGCCGGTAGACGTGACCCGCTCGGAGTGGATGTGCACGCTCGAAGCCGTCAGCCATCCGCCATCAGCCGCCAGCCAAATCGCGCTTCGTCTCGGCTTGCGCTATGTGCGTGGCTTGCGGGAAGAGGCCGCGCAAGCTCTGCTGCAAGCACGCACGCGGGCCTCTTTCACTTCTATCCACGACTTGACTCGTCGCGTTCCCGAACTGCGCAAAGACGAACTCACCACGCTGGCAGAAATTGGCGCATTGAACAGGATAGGAGGCTCACCGCCGAGACAACACAAACAATTTCCAATTGACTCTGCTTCTCGCCACTCTGAGTCAAAAATCGGCAATGGGAAATTGGAAGTTGGAAATTCCACCTCGCTCCACCGCCGCGACGCTCTCTGGCAAGTAGAACGCGCCGTACGCGGCTCCGGCCCGTTACTGGAAAATCTGCCCGAGCCAGATTCGCCTTCGCCCCTCGAACCCATGAACAATGAAGAGCGCCTGGTAGCGGATTTTCACGGCACGGGCCTAACCGTCGGGCCTCATCCCGTCGCCTACCGCCGCGCCTGGCTCGACGCTCAGGGGGTTCGCCGTGCCAGCGACCTCCGCACTATGCCAAGCGGCAAGCGCCTGCGCATCGGAGGCTGCGTCATCACTCGCCAGCGTCCGGGCACTGCCAAAGGATTCGTCTT
>DATNLB010000426.1:0-2482 GCA_035603095.1 Candidatus Acidiferrales bacterium | reverse complement strand
CACTGTTTCCCTCATTGCCGACCGGAGGAAATCATTCATGCACTTTCATCACTTGAATTGGCTGGCGGTCCTGGTGGCCGCGATATCCACGATGGTTGTGGGATTCCTGTGGTACTCGCCCCTGCTATTCGCAAAGGCTTGGATGCGCGAGATGGGCTACGATCCGAACGACAAAGCTGGGATGGAGGAGATGAAAAAAACCGCCGGCCCCGCCTACGCCGGCTCTTTCCTAGCCAGCCTGATCTCTGCCTTCACCTTGGCCTTGTTCCTTCACTGGCTTCGGGCGGAAGGCCTCCATTTCGGCTTGATTGTCGGGTTCCATGTGTGGCTCGGATTTGTCGCCACCGTGCAATTGACCGGCGTGCTCTTCATGAAACAGAGTATGAAGCTCTTCGCCATCAACACCGGCTACCAGCTTGTCTGCTACCTGGTTATGGGAGCGATCCTCGCCGCGTGGAGGTAACCCTCCGGGCAGGTGCCACGAAGGCAAAAAGTTGAAGTAGCTTGCAACAACCGCTCTGGACAGACAGAATGTCCCGCGTTCACACTTGCCTACCGCATCTGCCAACGAGAACAACAGCCCTGCGCGTCCGGCCAGCCGGCTGATCGCGCTTCTGGCCATCGCCGCCCTAATCAATTACATTGATCGCGGCAATCTCTCCATCGCGGCCTCGCTGCTGAAGGACGAACTGAATTTATCCGCGTCGCAGCTTGGCATCCTGTTGTCTTCTTTTTTCTGGACCTACTCTCTCTTCCAACCGGTTTCCGGCTGGCTGGCGGACCGTTTTGACGCCAAATGGGTGTTAGCTATCGGGTTTTTTCTTTGGTCCGGAGCCACGGCGGCGACCGGCGCGTTGCACACATTCGCGGCGCTGCTTACCGCACGGCTGATGCTGGGAATCGGTGAATCGGCCGCCTATCCCTGCTACGCCAGGACACTGGTCCGGCACGTTCCGGAAGTGCGCCGGGGCTTCGCAAACGCGCTTATCGCTACCGGAGTCGGATGCGGCCCGGCCTTGGGAACATTTTTCGGCGGCACGCTTATGGCGCGATACGGATGGCGCCCCTTCTTCATCGTTCTCGGTCTTATCAGCATGGCCTGGCTGATTCCCTGGCTCCGATGGGTTCCGCGAGCAGGGACAGCGATTTCGCCCGTGGAGAAGGGCGGCCCGGGATTCCTCGAACTCTTGAAGCAGCGCTCGGTGTGGGGGACCTGTGGTGGCCTTTTTGGCGCAAACTACGTGCTCTACTTTGAGATCACCTGGCTGCCGTACTACCTGCAGCACGAGCGCCACTTTTCCATGGGCACGATGGCGAAAATCAGCGGCGTCGGCTATTTGTGCTATTCGGCAGGCGCCGCGATCTTCGGCTGGATTTCCGACCGGTGGATCGCCGCTGGCGGAACGCCCACGGTGGTTCGCAAAACGTTTGCCGGCGTGGGAGCGGGGACCGCCGGGCTCTTGCTTCTCGGCTGCGCTCTCGCCGGCCCAAGGCTTTTGGTGATTCTGCTGCTCCTGGCGTTTGGGGCGGGGGGAATGTGCGGGTCCAATATCTGGGCGATTACGCAAACGCTGGCCGGTCCGCGGATGGCGGGCCGTTGGACGGGATTTCAAAACTTCGTCGGGAACCTTGCGGGCTTCTTCGCGCCCACCGTGACCGGGTTCGTGGTCGATCTTACCGGACACTTTTTCATGGCCTTCGTGATTATGGCGGTCATCGCAATGCTTGCTGCACTTTCCTATTTCTTCGTGATCGGCCCGGTGAAGGAGATCGCCTGGGAAAGTTGACCGGACAGCGGCTTCGCGGGAGAGGAGGTCGTCTCATCCATTGAGGCAAGCACTCGCTTTGTCCTAGAATCTTGCTCATGAACGTCGATTGGCTGCGCGAGGTTTGCCTTTCCTTTGCGGGCGCCACGGAACAGATCCAGTGGAGCAGCGACCTGCTCTTCAAAACCGGTGGGAAGATGTTTGCCGTAACGCCGCTGGAGCCGGCTCCGGTGTGTCTTTCGTTCAAGGCGTCACCGGAAAATTTTGCAGAACTCACGGAGCGGCCCAACATCATTCCTGCGCCTTACCTGGCGCGAGCGCAATGGGTCGCGCTGCAAACCTGGGACGCTTTGCCGGCTGACGAACTCGCGCGCTTGCTGCGTGATTCTTATGACATGGTATTTGCGAGGCTTCCGAGGAAAACCCGCGATACCATCGCCAACGCAAAACCTTCGGCGCGCAAGGCTCGCGGTAAGAAACCGGTGAAAAAGAGAGGCGGGCGTAGCCGCTGACTTCTGGAAAAGATATACTCCGCTGAGCTTCCGTGCATTCGAACGAGAAAGATGTTCCGTTGAGGTGGTCCATGATCGCACGCCTGTTATTGCTCCTTGTTTCCGTGATGCTCGTCACTTCAGCGGTGCTGCGAAACGCAAAGTCAGCGCCGCCGGGAGGCGGTCTGCTGGTGGTGGCGAATCAGAAGGAGCACACCCTGCTGG
>DATNLB010000470.1:0-2970 GCA_035603095.1 Candidatus Acidiferrales bacterium | reverse complement strand
TAATACAAGTCAAGACCAAAACTCAAGCTTCTTCGGAGTGCGAAAATAGGACATGGTTCACAAGCTGCAACAGCTTGCACCAAAAGCGCTATTTTAAAGGGTAACCCGCCAGAAGGTGGGATCTATCTTCCGAAACTGCTGAGTGCGCAGTCACTGGAACTCGCGCAAATCCAGAGTATTATGATGGACCAGGAACCTTTCATGGGATTGTGGCAAGAGGCGAGGACGCAAGAGACGCCGGCTTCAGCGGTGGCTGGATGAACTCCTCGGCAGGTCAGGCGAGTCCACAAATTATTCCGCATATTTCTGCGATTCGTGAGGCGCAAAGATTTCTGGCGCAGTATTTCGCGCCGACGCGGCTGATTGCTGCGCCATTCCTCAGCCAGACCACGGGCAGAACCGTTTATTTGAAATTGGAAACGGAGCTGCCGACGGGATCGTTCAAAGTGCGGGGCGCTTTTTGGGCGCTGGCGCAGAGATTGCATGGCGGGCCGATAGAGGAAGTGGTGGCTTGCAGCACCGGGAATCATGGAGCGGCGGTGGCTTCCGCGGCCAAACAGTTTGGTATCAAGGCCAGGATTTTTTTGCCGGCGAACTGCAATCCGGTGAAGCGGCGGCGCATCGTGACCCTCGGGGCGGCCATCACGGAGAGCATGGACAGCGATCCGGCGTCGGCGTTCGCGCTGGCAACTGAGTATGCCAAGCGGCCGGGAGTACATTTTCTGAACGACGCTACCGACGCGGATTTGCCGGCCGGTCCGGGGACGATTGGCTGTGAAATCCTGGAGCAGCTTCCCGAGACCAGCGCAGTCGTTGTGCCGATGGGGGATACGGCGCTGATTCGGGGGATCGCGGCGGCGTCGAAACAGATCGCGCCACAAGTGAAGATCATCGGCGTGCAGGCGGAGCGCGCTCGGGCGTACTACCTGTCCTGGAAGGAAGGCAAAGTCGTGGGCACCGAGACGTGCGACACCATTGCCGATGGGCTGGCGACGCGAACACCGGAGGCGGCGAACGTGCGCGACGTGAAGAAGCTCGTCGACGACGTGGTACTGGTGAGTGAAGAGCAGTTGCTGCGCGCGATTGAGACGTTACTTCTGGAAGAACACGTTTTGGCGGAGCCGGCTGGGGCGGCGAGCACGGCGGCGCTAGCACAATCCAGCGTGCGCTGGGGCGATCACGTGGTGCTTGTGGTGAGCGGAACCAATATATCGCGAGACGTGCTCAAACGGGCCGTCGGCAGCGTCTAGTCGGCCGAGATAGCAATCAGCGACGGGGTGTTGGTGGTCGAGAGGCGGCGCAGGGCACCCATGCCTCTGATATTGAGCGGATTGGTTGCTTCGCGATGATGACTAAGCGCTTGAAGTAGGGTATTTACCTTAGCGGACTTTGCTGTATTTCCCCTCTATTATTTTTTCCGTTCTCCCCCCATTTAGGTAGGAAAGGCCGGACGACTAGCTATTGGTTGGGCGTGCCTCCCTCAGAGGCAGGGCTGGAGCCGGTCTTTCCGCGAAATGCTGGATCCGGGGTGTTCGGATCTAAGGACGATGCTTGGGAGAGGGAAGATGTCCAGAAGTGTGAAGGAATCCCTCCGGGACGCAAAGGGAAAGTCCTCGATGGGGGCAGATTGCGCGAGGCCAGGCGCGGCGCTCAGGCGTGGGTGCGGATTGGGAAGGAGCGCCAATCCATGAAGCGTAGAATGTGGCTGGCTGGCGCGTTAGTGGCTCTGCTGTGGGCCACGCCTGCACGTGCGGACACCGGGGTGATCATTCGGACGACGGGGGGGCTCCCGGCGCTCCAGGTGCTCTGTCTCCTTCCAACGACCTGCACCATAGTCGGCGCGCTTGACGGTACCCTCGGCCAAGTCTTCCTCGTGACCACGCCTCTCCCCTTGCAGAGCTTTCTGGGTCTGCTGGGCGGGTTGACGGGATTCGTGGACGCTGAGGTGAACCAAGTACTCAGCTTGGTAGGCGGCCTGAACATTCTTCCCTCGCCGATTCCAGCCACAGTGATGTCGAACAGAACCTTGGTGCCATACCCTGCGGGTTCCACGACGAGTGCATGGGATGGCTACGTCAATCAACCTGCGGCGTCGATTGTGGGAGTCCAGGATACGCAAAAGACGTTCAACGTGTTGGGGACGGGGATTGTCGCGGACATCGACACGGGAGTGGATCCCGGGCATCCGGCGCTGCAAGGGGTTCTGCTACTAGGTTACGACTTCACGCGGAACCAGCCTGGTGGCTCCGAGTTGAACGATATTTCTTCTTCGCCATGTCCATTCGCTTCGTGTCCGCCTCCCCCTTGCCCGACTTGCTCGCCAGCGAAGGTGAACCAATCCACGGCGGCAGTGCTGGACCAGTCCACGGCGGCAGTGCTCGATGGAACCCCGTATGCGGCATTTGGACACGGCACGATGGTGATGGGCGTCATCCACCTGGTGGCGCCGACCGCGAAACTCTTGCCCTTGAAGGCGTTTCATTCGGATGGGACAGCTTCGCTCTCCGATATTCTGCGCGCGATCTATTACGGCGTCCAGAACGGCGCCAACGTGATCAACATGAGTTTCGACATCACGACGGCATCGGCGGAATTGCAGAAAGCCCTCGACTACGCGAACCAGAACGGCCTGATTTGTGCGGCGTCGGCGGGAAACGACGGGAAGATGGAAATTGTATATCCCGCGGCGTTGCAAACCGATGTGATGGGCGTGGCGTCAACGACTGACCAGGACGCGCGCTCGTCGTTCTCGAACTTCGGGAACGCCATCGTGTGGGTGGCGGCTCCCGGCGAAGCGATTGTGAGTACCTACCCGTACAACACGTATGCGGCGGGATGGGGGACGTCGTTCAGCGCGCCGTTTGTGTCGGGCGGATCGGCGTTGCTGCACAGCTTAAATGCCGCCATTAATCAGTCCAGTGCCGCTGTGGCGGTGGCGCATGCGGTTCCGCTGGCGGACACCACCATGGG
>DATNLB010000462.1:0-10954 GCA_035603095.1 Candidatus Acidiferrales bacterium | reverse complement strand
GAAGCTTCCGCTCCCGCGGGTGAGCTCGACGGTGTTCTGAAACGCAATCGAGCACGCTGGGCGCGCAACAAGCTCGCGCGCGTCGGCCTGCGCCGGGCGCAGCATCTGGGCTGGCCGAACACCTACACTTTCACGAAGAGTCTTGGCGAGTCGATCCTCGCGCGCCGCGGCCGCGAACTGCCCATCGCCATCGTGCGCCCGTCGATCGTGGAAAGCTCGGAGCGCTCTCCCTTCACAGGGTGGAATGAAGGGATCAATACCTCGGGGCCGCTTTCCTACCTTCTCGGCACGAATTTCCGCCAGCTCCCTTCGAATGAGCGGAAGTGCCTCGACGTGATTCCCGTCGACATGGTCTCCCGGGGAATGACGCTCATTGCTTCGGCGGTCGTCGCGCGACGCCACGCCCGGATGTACCACCTTGCGACTTCCGCGATCAATCCAGTCAATATGGGACGAAGCATCGAGCTCACGGGTCTTGCCCACCGCAAGCATTACCGGACAACGCAGAGCATCGACAGTTGGCTGAAGGTGAAGTTTGAAACCATCCCGGTCTCCAAGCAGCGCTACGAGCGTCTCTCGATTCCCATGCAGAAGGCCGTCATCTCCAGCATCAACCGCGTGGCCATTTCTCTTCACATGAAGAAGCCGCCGCTTGCCCGAGCGGAGCGGGACCTCATCCGCGCCGAGAAGCTGATCGAGCTCTACGAGCCTTTCATTCTTCACAACGAGCACGTCTTCGAATGCGAGAACGCCCGTCTGCTCTCCGCCGCGCTGCCCCACGAGGAGCGCCCGCTCTTCGATTTCGCGCCCGAATCGATCGACTGGTGGGACTACTGGATCAACGTGCACATCCCCGCGCTGCGCCGCTGGTGCTATCCGCTGATGGAAGGCCGGCCGCTCGAATCGCGCGAGCCGCGTGCGCTTGATTGGTCCGGCGAACCCGCGCGTGGAGCGGCGCTCTCCAAAGCTGCGACGCCGACCGACTCTTTATGGCGATCTTCGTAACCGGCTCGACCGGCTACCTGGGCAGTTATCTTGCCGCGGGACTCCTCACCGGGTACCGCGACAAGTTGAATCTCCTGATTCGCGCGAAATCCGAACAGGAAGCGCGCGAACGGCTTTGGAATTCGCTGCAGTTGCATTTCGAGTTTCCCGAATTCGCCGAATACCTGAACTCGCGGGTGCGCATTTTTCGCGGCGATCTGACCAGCGAGCGTTTTGGTCTCTCCGATGACGAATACCATGCGCTGGTGGACACCACGGATTCCCTGATTCACTGCGCCGCTTCGCTGAACCGCAAATCGGAGAAGCAATGCCTGAACGTCAACCTGCGTGGCACGCTCGAAGTCATTCAACTCGCGCGCCGCGCGCAGAATCGCAACGGCCTGCGCCGTTATTCGCACGTTTCCACGGTTGCCGTTGCGGGCAAAAGAAAAAACGAGGTGGTAACTGAGGACGCCTCGATCGACTGGTCGCGCTCGGACTACGACCCCTACGCGCGCACCAAGAAATTCTGCGAGCACATGGCAAATCAACTCCTGCCCGACGTGCCCAGAACGATTTTCCGCCCCGCCATCATTTTGGGCGACAGCCGCCGCCCGGAGACTTCCCAATTCGATATGGTGCAAGCGTTCCACGTTCTGGCGCAGATGCCTGTTCTTCCCCTGCGTCCTCAAGATAAAATCGATATCGTGCCGGCGAATTACGTCGGCAAAGCCATCGTGACCATTCATCAAAAAGAAGCGCCCGCGCACGGCATCTATCACCTGTCTTCCGGCACGGGCTCGCAGACCTATCACGAATTGACCGACGCGATTTCGCAAGCCGGGGGCATGCTCCGGCCCATCTTTATTCCGTCTCTCGGCGGACCTTTTTCCAGCACGGTGAATTGGGTCGCCAATCGCAGCGGTGCGGCGGGGTACGGCGCTTCGCTTCTCAAAGTTTTCTGGCCGTATCTCGACTGGAACACCGTCTTCGACAATTCGCGAGTCGTCGCGGAGCTCGGCGAAACGCCCGCACAATTCTCAACCTATGCGGCCCCTCTTTTGAAATACAGCCGCGAAAATAAATTCCACTTTCCCGCCAAGCCTTGGCCTTCTGCTTCAGGCGCGGGGAAAAATGCCGCGGCAGGGAGGTCCAGCGCATGACGGACTTTCTCCTCGTCGCCTGGGTCAGCGCCCTGATTGAGATTCGGCGTTTGGGTTGGATGCTCGGGCTCGGCGAACGCTGGGCCCCTGGCGAAAAACTGAAGCTCCTGTTTGCGGGATACAACGGCACGCGCAACACGGGCAGCGATGTGCGCGTGCAGGAGATGTTGCGCCAGATTCGGCATGTTCTTGGCGCGGAGCACGTCGATTTCAGCGTGATGACGCAAAACTTCGAGCGCACGAAAGGCTACTTCGAAGGCACGCGCCAGGTTTACCTGCCCGACGTTTTCCCGCCATTTCTCTTTCGCGAGGTCCGGCAGAATCACGGTGTCATCGCTTGCGAAGGCTCGATGTTCAAAAGCAAGTTTGCCAACGCGTTGACCACCATGATGATCGGTTCGCTGGGGCTCGCTTCGGCGGAGAATAAGCTCTCTCTCGCCTATGGGGGAGAAGCGGGTCACATGGACGGTCTCATTCAATCCATGTGCGCCCGGTACGTCCATGATTCGATGGTCATCACTCGCAATGTGGAATCGCGGACACTCTTGAGTTCGCTGGGAATTCCGACGGAGCTTGGCACGGACACCGCCTGGACGTTTGAGCCTCATCCTCCCGAATACGCCCGCAAGGTACTGCGGGAGGCTGGCTGGGATGAGAAGACGCCCATCCTCGTTCTCTGCCCGATTCATCCCTTCGTTTGGCCGGTGAAAGCATCGATTGCGAAGTACCTTGCCCGCGTCACGATCGGTGCCTACAAAAACAGCCAGTACCGTTCCGTTTATTTTTTTGAATCCGGGTCTGAAGTGGACCGGAAATACCGCCACTATATCTCTGGGTTTACGAACGCCACGCAAGCGTTCATTCAGCGTCATCGCGTTTTCCCGGTCTTGGTCGCGATGGAACGGCTCGACGCGGTCGCCTGCCGCGACATGGCGGCGCAAATACCCGGCACGCCGGTATTCACCTCCGACGATTTCGACATGTTCCAGCTTGTTTCCATTCTGCGAGCGTGTTCCTACATGGTGTCTTCGCGCTACCACGGGATTGTGACTTGCATGCCCAGCCTCGTGGCCTCGGCAGGCGTCACGATGGACGAGCGCATCCGCAATCTGATGCGCGAGCGCGGACATCAGCATCTCTTGCTCACCGTCGATGACCCCGATCTGGAGCACAAACTTCTGCAAATCATGGAGACGCTGGTCGCGGAAGCCGATTCCGTCCGCGAAGGCATCGGCGAGACGGTGGTCCGCAATTTGAAAGTGATGGCCCGCATGGGCACGTTCCTTGAAGATGTGGTCCGGCGCACCTATCCGGAATTTCCGTTGCGCTCCGGTGTATTTTCCTGGGAAGAGTATCTGCCGCCGCTGAGCAAGAATTTGGTTCAGCTCGCCGAGCGCTACGGCTCTTCGCCGGCCGCGCTCGCGGCGGTTCGCTGATTCTTCATGCCCAATTTCCTTGAGACGATTCTTGCCCAACTGAAGCGCGCGGATGGCCGCGTCGTTCTTCGCGAAATTCGCGGGGACCGCTTTGCGAGCGTGACGGGCAGGGAATTGCTGGACCAGATTCAGCTCGTCCGCAGG
Source organism: Candidatus Acidiferrales bacterium (assembly GCA_035603095.1). GTDB lineage: Bacteria > Acidobacteriota > Terriglobia > Acidiferrales > UBA7541 > Acidiferrum. Next base: position 7,227 of record DATNLB010000462.1, on the reverse strand, counting down.
TTCATTCGAAGTTCCGGCGTCCAGCCCGGGGACCGTTGCGCCCTTCTTGCGGCCAATTCCATTCGCTGGGCGGTTTTCCATTTGGCGCTTATGGCGGAGGGAGCGATCGTCGTGCCGCTCTATTCGCGGCAGGCGCCCGCCGAACTGGCCGGCATGATGCACGATTGCCAGCCGCGCCTGATTTTTGTTAGCGATGCCGCACTCGGTGAAAGCGTCGCTCAGACCTGGCCCGGGGCGCCGCGCCGTGTGCTGTTCGATGAAGTCCTGCGGCAATCAGCGCCGCAAACGCCGCTTGCCGATGCACCCAATCCTCGCCCGGACAGTGATGTCGTTACCATCATCTATACTTCAGGAACGTCGGGAGAGCCGAAAGGGGTTTGCCTGAACGTTGGAAACCTGACGCACATGCTTTCCTGCACGACCGAACGCCTCGATCAACTGATGGGTGCGACGCACGAACCCGACCGTGTTTTCCATTACCTGCCGTTCAATTTTGCGGCATCTACGATATTGCTGCTGTCCTGTTTCTCGCGCGAAAGCGTTCTTACTCTTTCGACGGATCTCAATCGCCTCGCGGACGAAATCCACCTGGTATCGCCGAACTATTTCCTGAATGTTCCCACGCTGCTGGAGCGTGTCCGGCGCGGCGTCGAAGACGCAATTGCAAAGCGGCCTGCGGTCATCCGTTTGCTGTTTGCGAAAGCGTGCAGCGCCTGGCAGCGGCAGCACGTCGGCGGCCGCGCACTCGATCCGTTGTGGCTCGCTATCGGCCGCGCGCTCATCTTTCGCAAGATTCGAGAGCGCTTCGGCACGCACCTGCGCGCGCTGATCTGCGGTTCGGCGCCGCTTGCTCCGGAAACGCAGCAATTTTTCCTGATGCTTGGCATTCCCGTGCTGCAGGCATACGGGCTCACGGAGACCACCGGCATTTGCACGCTGGATGACCCGCGCGTACCTGTGGAACCGGGCTACGTCGGCACGGTGATTACCGGAATCGAAATGAAGCTGGCCGAAAATGACGAGATCGTCGTGCGCGGGCCGCACATTTTTCCGGGCTACTGGAACCGCCCGGAAGAAACTGCCCGCGTGCTGCAAGACGAATGGTTCCACACTGGCGATCAGGGCGAAGTAAACGTTCGCGGGAATTGGCGCATCAGCGGCCGCATCAAGAACCTGATCATCTTGAATTCCGGACATAACATTGCGCCCGAACCGATCGAGGAGAAAATCGCGCGCCTTCTTCCCGCGGCGCAGCAAGTCGTGGTGGTCGGAAATGGGCGCGGTTATCTCTGCGCACTCGTGACCGGGGAGGTCGAGTCCGCCGCCGTTCAAGCGGCGCTCGATGCCGTAAATCCGGAACTCCCGCATTACCGCCAAATCAGAAATTTCACGGTCATCCGCGATGTCTTCACGCCGGAGAGCGGGTTGCTCACCGCCATGGGCAAAATCCGCCGCGACGCCATCAATGCGCGCTATGCTTCCGAAATTAATGCCATGTACGATGCCAAAGGAAATCGCGAAGCGGCCAGCAGGCAGCACGCATGAAATCCTTCACCGGCAAAACGCTGCGTTGGGAATGGCGCGAAGGCGTCATCGAGCTGACGCTCGATCATGAACCCGCCAATGAAATTGGCACGGCCATGCTTGCGGAGCTGGAGAAATTTGTCGCCGCATTTGGTGTGCTTGTACCGGAGACTTCCGCCTGCATTATTGCGAGCGCGCGGGAGTCCGTTTTTTCCGCTGGCGGTGACTTGCGCGAACTGTACGCTACCGCGGCGGCAGTCCCTGCGAAAGAGCGCCCCGCAGGCGTGCGCGCCTTTCTTGAACGCATCCACGCCGTTCTGAACGTGCTCGATGCCGCGCCATTTGTCACCATCGCTGCTGTTCATGGCGCCTGTCTTGGTGGAGGACTTGAGCTGGCCTTGGCCTGCGACATGATCATCGCCGATAAAATGGCGCGCTTTGCCTTTCCCGAACTACGCCTGGGTTTCATACCCGGTTTCGGCGGCATCCCGCGCTTGAAACGCGATCTCGGCAACGCGTTCGTAAGGGATTTGCTCTTCACGGGGCGAACGGTGAACGCAACTCGCGCACAAGCTGTGGGCTTGGTTGCGCAACTCGCCGGTGAAGGCGAAGCCCTTCGCATCGCCCGCTCGACTGCCGCGCAAATCGCCAAGTACGACGCTGTCACGCGTGCCGCCGCCAAGAAATTCATCAAGCCCATCCCGCACGACGAGCTTCGGCGAGAGATCGACCTCTTTTGCGAGCTTTTCACTCGGCCTGCCGTCATGGCCGCCCTGAAAAAATTTGTCGAAGATTCCGGCCCCATGCCCTATCTGCCCTAGCAGGATGCTGAAAAAGTCCACTTGATGTCTTCCCGAGCGAAGCGAGGGATCTGCTTTTTGCGAAACGTTGCAGAGAGAATGGATTCACTGTCGCCTGCGGCCCTTACCTAGCTGAAATACCAGGTCCTACCTAGCCATCCGGAGGATGTATACGCCCGTGCCCCTGTTGCATCTTGTTCAAGGAGGTAGGGAAATGTCCATGGAACTCATTGAACTCTCGAATGCTCTGGTTAAGGTGACCGATCATACTGCTGCGTCCGTGGTCGCCATTCACAGCGAGGCGCGTGGCTCCTCAAGCGGAGTTATTTGGCGCGACGGCGTCATTGTTACGGCGGAGCACGCGCTGCGCCACGATGAAGAAATTCATGCCACGCTGCCCGATGGCCGTGTTGTGCCCGCCACTCTCGCCGGACGCGATCCTTCCACTGATCTCGCGGTCATAAAATGCGCGGAGGCAGGCAATCGGGTAGTCGAAGCTGGTGATGCCTCAACAATTAAACCTGGCAGCATCACTCTGGTCGTGGGGAGGACGCGCGCCAGCGGTCCCGTGGCGGCGCTGGGAGTGGTGAGCCTTGTTGTCGCGGAACGCCGCACCTGGACTGGTTCTTCGCTTGTCCCCTATATCCGGCTGGACGTCGGCTTGCAACCCACGGCCGTCGGCGGCGCAGTAGTTGACGTGCACGGCAAAGTCGTGGGAATAGCATCGCCGCGCTTTGCGCGATTCGGCGCCCTTGCGATTCCGGCCGCCACTGTCGATCGCGTGGCCGAAACCTTATTGAAGAAAGGCCGCATCCCGCGCGGGTATCTCGGCGTGGCTCTGCAGCCGGTGCGTCTCCCGGACCATCTGCGGCAGTCGTTGCAGCACAACGAGAAAACCGCGGCCATCATTCTCGAAGTCGAGGCCAATGGACCAGCCCACAAAGCGGGAATCGTCATCGGCGACATCCTGGTGTCCCTGGCGGGACAGCCCATTTCGCGTCCTGAAAGTGTCCAGCCTCATCTCCAGGCCGAAAACATCGGCAAGTCTCTGAGCGCCAAGATTATTCGCGGAGGCGCCGTACGCGATGTGTCTATTTCTGTGGGTGACCGCGCGAACGGAGGAGAGTGACATGGCCATCGCCGGATTTGGTGAGATCACCGAACAACTTCGCCGCTCGACCGTCCTGATTCACGCCGGAGGTCGCGGAAACGGATCCGGTGTGATCTGGTCCAGCAAGGGCGTGATCGTGACAAACGCTCATGTGGTGCATGGTCCGAAGGTGTGCGTTCAGCTTTGGGACGGACGCGAATTCGACGCATCAGTCACCGCCCGTGATCCGCGGCGCGACTTGGCGGCGCTTCGAATCAACGCGAACTCGCTGCCCGCAGCATATCCGGCGGATTCATCGCAACTGCGTCCGGGTCAACTCGCCATTGCTATCGGCAATCCGCTCGGATTTGTCGGTGCGCTAACGACCGGAGTGGTCCATGCCGTCGGCCCGTTGCGCGCGCTCGGCTCCCAAACCTGGGTGCAGGCCACTGTGCGGCTCGCTCCCGGCAATTCCGGCGGGCCGCTGGCCGACGCACGTGGTCATGTGATGGGCGTCAACACTATGGTTGCCGGGCGCCTCGCACTCGCCATTCCAAGCAATGCAGTTCGCGATTTTCTTGCGGCCGGACCGCGCAGCGCGTGGCTCGGTGTTGCTGTCCATCCCGTTCGCTTGCCTCGCGCGAATGGCCACAAGTTCGGACTGGTCTTGCTGGAAGTCGAGCCTGGCGGCCCGGCTGCCCTGGCGTCGCTCATGGCCGGGGACATCTTGCTGGGCACGGAGGAAAAGCCTTTTCAATCGATCGACGATCTTGCCAAAGCGATGGATGGACGGGGCCTCCGCCTGTTGCGCCTCGAATTCCTTCGCGGCGACTACTCGCGAGTCCGGCGTGTAACCGTCCGGCTGGGTGATTCGAGCGAAGGAAAGGATCGAATCGCCGCGTGATCCGCGTTTTTATCGTCGCAGCTTCGCCGCTGATTCGCGGGGGCCTGCAGAGCATGTTGGCGGATAGCCGCTTCGACATTGTAGGAAGCGTCGCGGATCTTGAATCCAACTCCGGCCAGCTCGTCGACGTTGAGCCGGATGTTGTTTTGGTTGAAGCCGCTGCGGGCGCTCAGGAAGAGTTGCTGAATGCGCTTGAGGACGCAGAACTCGCCGAAGAGTATCCCGTCATCGTGTTATCGGAGCAGCCAAAGACCGCTTGGCTCTCCAAGGCGCTTCGCGCCGGAGTGCGTGCCGTCTTACCCCGTGACGTCGCTCCGGAACAACTCCGTGCTGCACTCGAAGCTGCTTCGGCAGGGCTGGTCATCATTCATCCCTCGGAGCTGGATACCGTTTTTTCTGCCACTGTCGGCCCGTCTGCGCCTCTCGATGAGTTGCTTGAGCCCTTGACGCGCCGCGAGCGCGAAGTGCTTCAAATGTTGGCCGCGGGACTCGCCAATAAGGAAATTGCCGCGCGTCTGGCAATCTCCGATCACACTGTGAAATTCCACGTAGCCTCGATTTTGGGCAAGCTCGGCGCCTCCACTCGAACCGAAGCTGTTTCCGCTGGAATTCGCCGCGGCCTGGTCATGCTTTAGGACCGCTCTCAACGGCGCAACATTGCCCTACCACCGTCGCGTGAAGAATTTTCTTTCCTAATGCAGGAATGATAGATTTACCTTTCCATGCGCACGCTGGAACAGACCACACAGGAAGTCCTCGACCTGGCGGCAAAGCATTTTCAACTGCCCGAGGGATCGCTTGCGCCGGGAGACGATTTTTTCAAGAAGCTCGGCATCGACAGCCTGCAGACGCTGGAGATGCTCTCCCGGCTCGAAAATCATTTCGGCATCGAGCTGCCCGATTACGAGGTTCAAGGCGTTAGCGACTTCAAGACCCTTGCTGAACGGATTCAGTCCCGCCTGTAATGCTGGACCTTTCTAAATATCAATCCATCGGCGAAGCGCTGCGGGATGCGCTGATTCAGTATTCGAACGAGGTGTGCTTGATCGAAGCGGACCGCGAGCGCGAGAAAGAGCGTCTGACTTACCGGGATTTCAACGAACGCGCGCATGCGCTTTCGAAAGCTTTGCAGGACGGCGGCTTCGCCATCGGCGCTCGCGCCAGCATCATCATGACGAATCAGTCGAAGTGGCTAATCTCGGCCTACGCCATCTTTTTCGCGGGTGGCGTCCTGGTGCCACTCGATTACAAACTGACGCCGGACGAGCATTGGCAATTGCTCAAGCATTCGAATGCCACCGTACTGATCACGGAATATCCGATCTGGCGGCAACTCAGCACCTCGGCTGGCCGCACTGCCGCGGCGAACGTGCAAACCGTATTAGTCACCGAAGCGCCGCCAAAGGCCGATCTCGCCGGCGCCCAACGCTGGGAAGAATTTCGCGGAGCGGGCGAACCTATCTTCATCGCGCGCAAACGCCAGGACACGGCTTGCATCGTCTACTCCTCCGGGACGGGTGGCCGCCCGAAGGGTTGCATGATGACGCATGAGAACTATCTGGAGCAGTGCGTCGCGCTGACATCGATTTATCCGTTCTGGCCGGGCGTGCGCTACCTCAGTATCCTGCCCACGAACCATGCCATCGATTTCATGGTGGGTTTTTTCGGACCTTTTACGTGCGGAGCAACGGTCGTACATTTGCGCACGTTGCGTCCCGAATATGTGCGCGAAGCTTTTCCGAAATACAAAATCACTTATGTGAGTCTCGTTCCTCTCGTCTTGAAAAACCTGCAGAAAGGGTTACAAGCGCGGTTTGACGCGCTGCCGCCGGGCAAACGTAAAGTTTTTGACGCACTCGTTCGAATCAACAAGGCGTTCACTAAAAGCCGGCCGCGTCTCGGCCTCAGCCGCCGCCTGCTCAAGCAAGTCCATGAAGCGTTTGGCGGAGAACTCCGCGCCATCATCGTAGGCGGCGCTTTCACCGAACCGCAGACGCTGCAATTTTTCTACGATCTCGGAATTCCCGTCGCCAATGGCTACGGACTCACGGAAGCCGGCACCGCCGTCACGGTCAACGATTTGAAACCGTTTCGGGCGGATACCGTTGGCAAACCGCTGCCGGGGATGGAAGTACGCATCGTGAATCCGGCCGCCGACGGCGTTGGAGAAGTTTCTGTTCGAAGCAAAACCGTCATGGCGGGCTACTTGAATGAGCCTGAACTCACGGCGGAAACCATCGTCGACGGGTGGCTTATGACCGGCGACCTCGGCCGCTTCGACGAGACGGGCCACCTGCAGCTCGCGGGCCGCAAAAAAAATATGATCGTTACCGAAGAAGGAAAAAATATTTATCCCGAGGACATCGAGACTGTTTTCGAGAGCCTCCCCGTAAAAGAGTTTTGCGTTTTCGCCGCCAATTACATCTGGCCGAAACGTTCGATGACCGGCGAGAAACTTGTGCTGGCGCTCCATCTCGAAGCGGAGCAACAGTACAGCGAAGAACTCCGGCGGGACATCAACGCGCGCAACAATCGCCTGCTAAACTACAAGCGTGTCCACGGGGTAGTTCTGCTGGACGAGGACTTTCCCCGGACGGCTTCTCTCAAGATCAAACGCAATATTCTGGCAGAGCGTCTCGCGAAGCTGGACAGCGCGGCCGCGATTCTGCCTCTGTGAAGCAGGTTTGGAAATGATTGTGTGGATCGGGAGTTAGCACTGCGGGCTCGTTCGCGGTCCAAATGAATCGATTCTTTGCCATCGTCAACCCCGCCGCCGGTGGCGGCCGCTCCGCGAAACTCGCTGGGCCCGCTCTCGCGCGTTTGCTCGAGAAAGGGTTGAAGGTCGACGTCATTGCTTCGACGGGTCCGGGCCATGCGGTGCAACTTGCCCGCGAAGCCTACGGGCAAGG
>DATNLB010000281.1:0-4542 GCA_035603095.1 Candidatus Acidiferrales bacterium | reverse complement strand
GGATGGGGTGACCTTAGTTGAGCCTTGAGCAGTCACGGCTCCGACCTCGGGCGCGATGCTAAGCTCAGTAGCATCGGTGGAATTCCAGCTCAAGGCCGCTGATTCACCTTTGTTGATGGAACTCGGGCTGGCCTGCAGCGTCACTGTGGGACGCGCTGGCGCCGGCGCTTGCACAGGCGGTGGCGGCGTTGGCGGCGGTGGTTTGTGGTGACAGCCGGCCGTGAGAGCAACCATGGACAACGCGACGAGCAAGGCGGCGCGATAGAGCGAGCGTGAAGCCAGGTTCATGCAAATCCTCCTCAGTGAAGTTCCCGGGTTGGTCCCACCAGAGCCAATATCCTAGCACCAGCGGGCTGGGTTCGGGTAATATCTCGTATCACGATATAATATACATCGTACTGGAACGTGCGGGCATAAATTTCAAGAGCGGCCGGCACGGCGAAACCGGGTCAACCGAAACAGAAGGCACCTGCGTGTGAGATGCGCGGGATACCCCGTCCGGTTCCATGAAAAATCTCATCGGGGGGACCAGTTGGGCGATTCGTTGTGCCCGGCGGTGGTTAGCTGATGCGGCTGTGAACCGTCCGCAAGCATGGTCCAGATCTGCCGGGTGCCGCCGCGGGTTGATTCGAAAACGAGATGGCGGCCGTCCGGGGCCCAACTGGGACGCTCGTTGCGGCCCTGGTCGCGGGTCAGTTCGACAAGCTGGCGGGTGGCTGCGTCCATAATGTAGATGTCGTAGTTGTCGTCGGGACGGCGCCAACTGAAGGCCAACAACTGACCATTGGGCGCCCAGGCCGGGTCGATGACGTAGCCTTTGTCGGGGAGGTCCAGTTTGGTCTCGCTGGTACCGTCGGAATTCATGAGGTAGAGCTGGGGAGTGCCGGCGCGATCGCTCACGAAGGCGACGGTCTGGCCAGTTTTCGGATTCCAACTGGGAGACATGCTTGCGCCGTTGGCATTGGTCAAGCGTTTGGGGCGGCCACCGCTGATGTCGGAAACGTATAGCTCAGGATTCCCCTGCATTGAAGATGAAAAAATGATCTGCGTGCCGTCGGGAGACCATGCGGGAGTGATGTTGGTGCCGCGGAAGCGCGGAAAGGACACAAGCTTGCCGGTGTCCAGCGAATACATGCAGATTTGCGCGCTGGTAAGGCCCCCGGATGGCGCGAAACAAGTGAAAGCGATGCGCGAAGCATCGGGCGACCAACGGGGCGTGAGAGAGATTGACCTCAGGGTAGTGAGCTGGTGCTGGTTGGAACCGTCGTAGTCCATCACCCAAATTTCTTTGGCGCCGCCGCTGCGCGAGCTGACGAAGGCGATCTGCGTTGAGGCCACGCCGGGGAGGCCGCCGGAGAGCTTACCGATGATTTCGTCGGCAAATTGATGTGCGAATTTTCTCACTTGCGCGTCGGTAGGAGCGCCGCGATACACCTTTCCTACGACAGCTTGCGAAGTCGGGCTGCGCACGTCATATAGCCACGCCTCGATGGCCACTTCGGACGTGGATTCGGACAAATTGCCAAAGCCGAGGAAATTGGCGTTGGTGGGGGGATCGATCCAGACGGCGGGTTTCAGTTCGGCAGGGACGCTGGGGGCTTGAGGAGGGTAAAAGCTGGGGCTGGCGAGATCGAGAATGCCCGAGAACTGGAGATCGTCACGCACGACTTGTGTAAAAAGCGAAGCGTGCGGTTTCGCGGCATCGGAGCGCGCCGCGAAGTCGGAAATCGCCAGGCGGGGCTTGTTGGTGTCCAAGCCGATCGCAGTGCGAAACCAATCTTGCGCCGCCGCGGATCTCCCACAGAAAGCGAGAATCACCAAGACCAAGAATGAACTAAGGCCTCTGAGCTTTGATTGCACCCTCACCTCCGACAATTTGACTGATTCCGGGAACCAGAAATCACATCCTTAACGTATGGACGGGGGATTGAAATCTAAAGTGGCAATTACATAAGCGCCTGAATAGTCGCCCGGCAATTTGGTCACTGGAGTCGAGCTTAGCACGGCCCGCAGCGCCGAATTGTCATAGGAGGCATTCCCGCTGGATTCGGAAATGTGCGCGTCCTTGAGCGAGCCGTCACGATTGATAGTAAATGTGACCGCGCAGTGCATGGTTCGCGAAGCACGCGCAGTGGCATCAATCGTCCATTGTTGCCAATTGCTGTAGATCCTGTTCTTCACAGCTTCGATGTACCAACCGTAGCGGGAAGCGAAATCGGCTCCACCCTGGCCCTGGACGGTAACGCCGCTCGAACCTTCACCGGGAGTCGGAGAGTAGCCGGTGGGAAGATCGGGATTCCCACCTTTGCCGTAAGGAACGGCGTTATCCGGAGTAGGCGTCTTGTTTTCGAGGGTTCTGGATTGGCGCGATGGTGGCAGGGGCTTTTCTTTGGTGAATTTTGGGATCTTTGTCGCGTCGGTCTTCGGCTCGGGCGGTTTCGGAGGCTCTTCTTCGTGAAGGCCCTTCGTGGGATCGACGGCCTTGCTCTCGGTGACGACGGATTCTTTGGGCATGGGGATTCCCGCGGCGCTGACCAAAGTCACTTTGGTACCGCCAAGCTTTCCGCCAACCCCGCCCCAGGCGCTTCCGCGGAATTGAATATAAGCGGAGACGGCGACGACGACAGCCAGGCTGGCATGCATAATGACGGAATAAATGAGGAACTGCCGGAAGTTCTGGTCCTCGGGTCGAGTGCTTCCGATCGGGTCCATCGAATTGGCCACAGCGGTTGTCATCTTTATTGGGTGCGCGCGCGGGTGGTGATGGGCTCAGTGACGATACTGATGTTGTTGATACCGGACTGGCGAAGCGCATCAACGACGGCGGCGAAACTGCCGAAGGGAACGGTTTCGTCGCAGCGGAGGAAGACGCCCTCCTGAGGGTTTTTCAAGTGAGCTTTGATCCTCAAACCGAGCTGGTGGATGTTGGTGGGCTCATTGCCGAGGTAGATGCGCTGAGCCTTGTCCACCGTGACGACGAGGCGCTCCTGATTGATTTCCTTGACGGTTCGCGTTTTGGGGACGTCGACTTCGATGCCCGACTGGAGAATCGGGGCGGTGATCATAAAGATGATGAGCAGCACGAGGACCACGTCCACGAACGGAACCATGTTGATTTCGGAGAGCGAAGTCTGCGTCGATTTGGAGAGTTGTGGCATGGCTAGAAGAAGTTTAAGGTTTAAACTTGAAAGTTAAAAGTAAGAAATACTAAGAAAAAGATCGAGCAAAGAGACACGAAGCCTATGGAACGGCCGGCCGGCCAGGCTGAATGGCTTCACGAGTGTTGATTTGGATCGTGGCGCATAGCACATGGTATTTGCCCGGATAGTGCTCAATCAAAAGTTTTTTCGACCTGCGCCGTGACTTCCAGAGCAAAGGTGTCCAGCCGCTGGGCGAGATCGCGAATTTTCTGCAAAAAATGGTTGTAGAAGATCACCGCCGGGATGGCAGCGAAAAGACCAGCGGCGGTGGTGACCAGCGCCTCGGCGATGCCGGGAGCGACAGCGCGCAAACTGGCAGCGCCGGCGCTGCCCAGGCCGGAGAACGCGTCGATGATGCCCCACACGGTTCCGAACAGACCGATGAAGGGGGTCACAGAACCGGTAGTCGCCAGCCAGGACATGCCTTTTTCGACGCGGCGCACTTCATCGGCGGCGGCGAGCTGCATGCTAACGGTAACGGCGGACAAGCTTTTCAGTTTGGGCGGATGCGGATTGCCCGGGGCGGTGCCGACCTGGCTCTGCAGTTCGCGGTAGCCCGCCGCATAGACGGAAGAAAACGGAGAGCCTGCCGTGGCCAGGGCCTGCGGGTTTGCTACGCCCCGCGTGGCGCGAAAAATACGCAGGAACTGGTCGCTCTCGCGGCGGATGCGTCCGAAGAGGCCCAGCTTCTGAAGAATCATGGCCCAGGAAATAATCGAGAATAAAAGAAGAAGCAGAAGAACGCCGCGGGCGACCCAGCCGGTTTGCGTAAGGATGTTTCCGATGTCGGTTACAAAAATCGTGGTGAACAAAAAAATGATGTACCCCTCAGTGAGAGCAAATGATATGTGACCGCGACGCGGTCAACATTTTTCTGGGCTTAAGAAACGTAGCACACGCATTCAGAGCGCGCAACAAATAGGATGCGCAAGTTTCTGATTTTGCTGCTTATCGGCCAACGAGCAGAGGGTGTCTGAGAACGGCAAACAAGCGCTTCATGGGGGTTAAGGCAGGTGTGATAAACTGCGATTTGGACATGAGCAAACCGTTCGACATCGAATTGGAAAGACTGACCGGCCAGCCGTCCTATTCCGAGGCAGTCCGCAGCGTGGCCGCTGGGCAGCGCCGAACATTTTTCCTCGAGACGTTTGGCTGCCAGATGAATGATCACGACTCGGAGAAGGTCGCAGGCGTGCTGCTCGCGCGCGGCTATCGGCAGGTGGAGACGCCGGAAGCCGCTTCCTTGATCCTCTACAACACTTGCAGCATTCGCGAGAAGGCAGCGCAGAAAGTCTTCTCGCGTTTGGGTGAATACCGGGAGAAGCAGAGCGAGGGTAAAGTC
>DATNLB010000182.1:0-31461 GCA_035603095.1 Candidatus Acidiferrales bacterium | reverse complement strand
TGGGCCTGCTCGGCATCTTCCTGGGAACACTTAGCTGTTGCGCACAATCCACAACATCCTTGCGCGGGGTCATCACCGATCCTTCCGGTGGCGTGATTCCAGACGCGACCGTTAGCATAATCAACGGGGACAACGGTTTCTTGCGCCGAAACGTTAGCGATGCCAGCGGCGAGTACAAATTCCTTCAAATTGCTCCTGGAACCTACAAGGTCATGGCCGAGAAAGAGGGATTCGCCACGATGACACGAAGTGACGTCAAGCTCCTGGTGAATACGCCCACCACGCTGGATTTGGCCATGGCGGTCAGTGCCACCGGCGAGGTGGTGAATGTGGCGTCGGAAATCTCCCAAGTGAACACGACAGACGCCAGCATGGGAAATCCGTTCAGCGAGATGCAGGTGAGACAAATCCCGCTGCAAACGCGAAATGTCGTGGAACTGCTGAGCGTGCAGCCAGGCGTGACTTCCAATGGAGAAGTGCTGGGGGCGCGGCGCGACCAGAACAACGTCACTCTCGACGGCGCGGATGTAAACAATAACCAGAATTCCGGCTTGGTGGCGCAGACGACGGCAACCGGCATGGGCGGATACCAAGGATCAAACGCCAATGGCGCAAATATCAATTCCGGCTTTAATGCGGTGCTGCCAATTCCACTGGATTCGGTTCAGGAATTCCGCGTGACTGTGGCCGGGGAAGGCCCCAATCAGGGGAGATCGTCCGGCGGACAGGTTACGCTGGTGACGAAGAGCGGGACAAATCAACTCCATGGCTCCTTGTATGAATACAACCGCAATACCGCAACAGCCGCCAACACGTGGTTCAACAATCAGGCCGGAGTGCCCCGGCAACCGCTGGTAAGGAATCAGTTCGGTGGTTCCGCTGGCGGCAAGATCGTGCGCGACCGTGCCTTCTATTTCTTCAATTACGAGCAGCGACAGGATGGCAGCGGCGTCGCGCAGGTTCGCGCGGTGCCATCGGATACTCTGCGCCAAGGAATCTTTAAATACACGATGTGTAACAACCCCACCGGCCTCAACGGCATTTGTGACCCGACGAAGGACACGATATTTGTTCAGACCATCTCGGCGAGCGACATCAAGTCAGTGGATCCGTTGAATCAGGGAGTCAACGCCAACATCCTTTCCGTCTTGAATCAATACCCTCAAGGCAACGCTCCGTCATTTGGCGAGGACGGGGGGCTAAATTTTAGCGGTTATCGGTTTAATGCGCCGAGTCATCGCAGCGATCATGCGATTGTCGGCAAGATCGATGTGCACCTGGATAGAGCCGCCAAGCACACTCTGAGCGTGCGGGGAACGCTCGCCGACAACACCGACGATCAGATCCTGGCGCAGTTCCCCGGGCAAAGTCCGGCATCAACGCTGCGCGACAACAGCAAAGGCTTTGCGGCGCAGTACACGGCCGTCTTGAGAACAGATCTGATCAATGTTTTGAATATGAGTTACACGCGATTTGGCCAGGCTTTGTCCGGGGTGACGGGGCCGCTTCTATTCCAAACGAGCCTGGACCCGCTGCTGAATCCCTACGCACGTCCGTTCGCTCAGACCTTGCCCACACTGAATCCGAACGATGACGTCACTTGGAGCAAGGGGCCGCACACGATCACGGCGGGCTTTTCTGCCCGGATCATTCACAACAACACGAGCTCGTATGCCAATTCTTTCCCGCGTTACGGTTACGGCGCCACCGAATTGATCGGCCTGGGGGCGGATATTGATAATGCGCTGACAAATTTCATGTCGTCCAATCCCGGGCGGTTCGGGGCGAATCCGGGGCTTGCCGATACCGCCTCGGTCACGAACGGAATGGGTGCCATCCTTGGATTGGTGAACGACGATTTTCACACCAACCAGTTCGACCGGAGCGGCAACGCGCTGGCGCTGGGTGCGCCGCAGGTGCGCTCTTTCATCGAACACGATTATGCGCTTTACGCTGGGGATACGTTTCGCGTAAACCGCAGTCTAACGCTGACTTTTGGTTTGCGCTGGGAGGATTACCGGCCGCCGTACGAGGCACACGGATTGCAGTCGACATCCACTGTTCCTCTGACGCAATACTTCGCGGAGCGCGATCGTCTTCAGAGCCAGGGCGTGCCACAGAACGCCATGCCCAACGCTACCCTGAGTTGGGCCCTGAATGGCCCGGCGAATGGCAAACCAACGTGGTGGAAACCTTCCAATCTGAATTTCGGACCGCGCTTCGGACTGGCTTACGCTCCGACCGGCCGAGGCGGTTGGCTCGGGAAGGTGTTCGGAAAAAGTGGAGCGTTCCGAGCCGGAGCCAGCATGGTCTACGATCGCTTTGGCAGCGACCTGATCACGCAGTACGATCAGAACGGCTCGTTGGGCGTAGCCAATAAGGAAAATCTCCCGGATTCGTACAGCTTCAGCACCAGCGGGCGCTATACCGGCGCCGCGCCCGCGTTACCAACTCCTCCGCAGGAGACGTTCCCCTACACGCCGCCTCAGATTGCTGCGATCGCCGGGGACTTCGAGGGCATTTCGCCCAATCTGAAACCGCCGTACGCATACGTTCTCAATGCCAGCTTCGCGCGGGAAATTCCCGGTGGGATGACGATCGAGGTCGGCTACGCCGGACGCCTTTCTCACCGGCTCCTGATGGAAGGGGATGTCTACACTCCGCTCGAGTATTTCAAAGATCCGAAGTCTGGAGTTACTTGGGAACAGAATGCGGCCAAGGTGCGGGCGTTGTTTGATTCCGGCTTGACGGTGAATCAAGTAAAGGCCAATCCGGGCCTGGTGCCAACGCTACCGTTCGTCGAGGACATGTGGCCCACGCTGGCGAATGTGGACGTCTCTGGTAGTGCCTCAGCGAACTATTTTCTGTGCGTGTATCAGGATTATGGCGGGAGCTATCTCGACTGTCTCCATGCTTTAGATCGCAACGTCACGAGCTCCTACTTCCCGGGCAAGTGCTTGTCGGTCACCGGATGCTATACGTTCTTCCCGCAGCAGGGCAGTTCGATGCCGACGTGGATGAATACCGGCACGGCCGCGTATCACGCCTTAACTGTGTCGCTGCGGCGCAGGTTTTCCAGGGGCCTGTCTTTCGATTTTAACTACACCTGGTCGCACTCGATCGATGACGGCTCGGCCGCGGAGTCTGGAGCTGGCGAACAGGGTGCGGCGATTCAAAACATATACAATACGAGGGAGTTCCGCGGTTCATCCGATTTCGACATGCGGCATAACATCACCGGCAATGTGCTCTACCAGTTGCCGCTCGGCAAGGGCAAGGCCATGTTCCACGACGCTCCTGGGTGGCTCGACACGATCGTCGGTGGGTGGCAGGTGTCTGGCTTGACGCGGTTTCGCACCGGGTTGCCTACCACGGTGGCGGGCGGCCTGGAGTACAACGCCAATTACTGGTTAAGCTCGCTCGCGATCGTCACGGGACCGGTCAAGACCGGGCGGCACATCGATCAGAACGGAAATCCCAGCATCTTTGCGAATACGAGCGCCTCGAACTCCTTTGCGGACGAGCTTCCAGGGCACACCGGGCAGCGCGCAGCCGTCCGGCTGGCTTCTTTTTTTAACACCGATATGGCGGTGACAAAGGGATTCAAGTTGCCTCGGGAAAGCCAGCGGATTCAGTTCCGGGCGGAGGCCTTCAACGTGTTTAATAACGTCAACTTCACAAACCCGAGCTTGGCGTTAACTGCGCCGTCGACCTTTGGCGAATTTCAGGGCGTGATGGACCCGCGCGTGATGCAGTTCGCGCTGCGCTACGAATTCTGAGCGCACGTCGGCCCGCGTCTGCGCGCCGTTAAAGTTTACCGTGCCGGATTTAAGCGTGCCTACGCAGTTGCGAGGGCGGCATCATCGGGTTCGCGGGTACACCCGGAAGCATCGTCGAGCCGCATGACCATGGTGGAAATCTGGACTTCGGGGCAAAGCGCGGGGACGGGTAGCTCCAGCGCGATGCGGGAGCCTTGGTCCGGTGCTTCCTTGGCCAGCACGATTACGCGAGAACTCAAATACAAGGCCTCTTGTGTATTGTGGGTCACGAAGAGGACCGTAATTCCGGTGTCGCGCCAGAGCTGGCGAATCAGGCGTTGCATGTCCTTGCGCGTGCCTGGATCGAGTGCGCTGAACGCTTCGTCCAAGAGCAGAATCCTGGGATTGTTGATGAGGGCTTGGGCGATGGCAACCCGCTGCTGCATGCCGCCGGAAAGTTGGTCCGGATATTTACCGGCGTCGGTGTCGTGCAAACCGAGCCGGCGGATATAGTGCATGGCTTCCTGCCGAAATTGGCGACGGCGACGGAAGTAACGCAGGGTCAGACGAGTGAGTAGATTGAATTCGTTGACCTCGGGCCCGAAGGTGATGTTGCCGAGAACGGTCTTATCGGGAAACAGCGAGTATTTCTGGGGCACGAAGCCACAGGTGCGATCGGGCTGGCGGCGTTCGGCACCATCAATTAGGACGCGTCCAGCGGATGGCTGTTCCGAGCCGAGGATGAGCCGCAAAAGCGTGGACTTACCACAACCGGTCTGACCCAGCAGACAGACGAATTCTCCCTCTTCGATGCTCAAATCGACGCCGCTCAATACCGGGCGAGACGGCGAACCGTAGGCCACAGAAACATTCTCGATGTGAATCAAAGCCATGCGCGTCAGGCCTCGTGGAACCAGGGGTGAAGCTTGCGATTGATGAGGCGCATCGCTAGGTCCACCAGGAAAAGCAGCAGCGCCACCCAAAGCACATAAGGGATAATTACATCCATTCCCATGTGCCGGCGCAGCAAGGC
Organism: Candidatus Acidiferrales bacterium; assembly: GCA_035603095.1. GTDB lineage: Bacteria > Acidobacteriota > Terriglobia > Acidiferrales > UBA7541 > Acidiferrum. The sequence goes on along the minus strand of DATNLB010000182.1, from coordinate 26,670 downwards.
GATCCGGTAAGCCAGGCCGTCGGTGGAGGCGATCATCTCTCCGGCAAACAGAAACAGCATGACCGCTTTCAGGTTGAGACGGATGCTGTTCAGCACGCGCGGCGTGATCTGCCGAAGGACGACACGGTAAGCAACGTCGAAATCGCCAGCGCCCAGCGTGAAGGCTTTCACAATCTGTTCACGGGGCACGCTGCGGGTCAGATTGAAAGTGTCCAGAATGATGGTCGGAGTTACGCCGATGACAATCAGCATGATTTTGGACAGTTCATCGATGCCGAAGGCAATGAACAGAATCGGCAAAAGCGAGAGGGCGACGATTTTGTCAAAGAAGAGCACAAAACGTGAAAAGAAGACTCCCACGTACGGAAACAGGCCCATGTGGAGGCCAAGGATGACTGCGGGAATCAGCAGGAGCAGGCTATAGAAGAAGCGGCGCGAGGTGGCCTTGGTGTCCTTCCAGAGCATGCTGGTGAAAAAGCGTTTCGGCAAACTTGCATTTTCTGCGATGGATTGCTCGTCGTCCTCCGCGGGCTTGAACGCAGCATCGTAGGTGCTGCGCGCCATTTGCGGAACGGTGGGCACGATGCGATCGTCGGTATTCTCCTGATGGCGCCGGTGAGCGGTCTGAAGGTAAAGCCCGATTCCCAGAGCGAACAGAAACCAGGAGAGAAGAATGGCCCGCGTCCGGCTGGGATTGGCGTGGACGAGTTGTAATTTATTCCCCATGGATCCTTCTTACAGCTTGGCTTGCGAGGCCATCTCCATATAAGCGGTCTCGAAACGCAATCGCACATGGTCGGCCTTGCCCTGTATGGAACCATCCGGATACCGAATCGCGACATCGTCGACGGAACCGGTTTTCTCGCCCAAAAGCCCGTGTTCAAAACAGAATTGCCGCACCAGCGCCATTTTCTGTTTAAGTTCCGGCGACTTGCCGAATTGCGCCGCAGATTGCGGCTGATAGAACATTTTGGTAGTGCTGAGCTGCTCCCTATAAGAGGCCAGAGAATCGGCCGAGCCTTCGGCGATGGCGGCCAGCACCTTGTCGGCAGAAGGGTCTTGCGCCGACATCAGTCCCATCATTTCGTACCACGCGCCGGCCAGGGCTTTGGCAAATTTCTGTCCGGAGCCATCGGGCCGATCGAGCACGTCTGTACGCACGACGGTAAGGTCGAGAATCTCGCCGGGAATTTGCGATGAGTTGAAAAGCGAAGATACGCCCTTCTCTTTCGAAAGCTGAGAAAGCATTGGCTTCCAGGTGACCACAGCGGAAGCGCTGTTGTCGCTAATGAACGCGGACTGAATGTCGGAATCAGAAGTGTTGATTTTGCGTACCTGCTTGATCCGGCCGCGCAAGCCGTTCATGGTTAAGGCGCGGTCGAAGAGGTACTCCGAGACGGTTTTCTCCACCAAGAGCATTTTCTTGCCCGGCAGGTCCTTCATTTGGAGGCCATTGCGAACCAGCAGGGCGTCATTTCCATTGGAATAATCACCAATGATGACGACGGTGGTGGGTACACCGGACGCGGCGGGCATGTCCAACGCTTCCATGTTGGTCATGGTGCAGGCGTCGATGTTGCGCGAGACGAAGGCGTCCAGCGAGGGGGCATAATCGAAGCGCTGGACCTTGATGGTGATGCCGTATTTGTCCGCCCACTTCTTAAGAATTCCAGACTTTGCCAGGTAGTGATACGGCGTCCAGCCTGCGTAGATAGACCAACCGACGGTAAATGCCGGTTTCTGAGCAAAGGCGGGGGTTGCCAGCAGTAAGAAGAGCGACAGAGAGCCCAGTAACATTCTGAGCTCCCGCAAGACTGCAGCCCGGCGGGGATTTGAGCGATTCATATTCTGCGAAATCTTAGCGCGAGGGCGCCCTCGCTATGATTGAATCTTTCGATGGCTGCGATTCACAGATTTGATGATGTCAGGTAGTTGCGCCAACCTCCGAAATGAGTGATTTCGGTAGCGCTGGTGAGTGTGTAAGGCTCACAGATAAAGCCTTTGACCACTTCGCCGGAATCCACCGTAACGTTGCCGATGCCGAAGGGCTCGGGGACCTCCGCCACGAAACTGCCGAATTGGTCCTCCGGTATCGTCCAAACCTCCACTTCAATGCCAGGTCCCTGGAATTGGTCGTCGCGCACCAAGCCGGGTTTGGACGGTTTGGTACCCGCCAGCGCATAGAGCCGGTAACCGAGTGCTGTGCGGCAGGTCTTTTTCAGGCGCGCGCCACGCTCGGTTAGCTGCGAGTTCAAGGGCTGGCCCGCGAGATGAGCACCAACCACGGCCAGCTCCACGCACCCGGGCGACTTGTCAAGGAGCGGAGCCTTCGCGCCGAGGTAGCGATGCGCTAGTGCCAGCAGAGCTTCGTCCGAAAAGGCCGGTCCTATGAAAGAAATCCCAAATGGCAAGCCGTTCGAACGGAAGCCGGCAGGAGCGGCAACCGCGGCGAGGTCCATCAGGTTTACAAAATTTGTGTAGTAGCCGAGATTCGTGTTCCGCTTCACCGGATCCGAGGTTACCTGGTCATGCGTATAAATGGTTCCCGTGGTGGGCAAGACGAGCAGGTCCATGGTGGCCCAATGTTTGGCGGCCGCCCGGCGCAAATCCATGAGGCGATATTCAGCCTGGTACACATCCAGGGCGGTGTAGCGCTCTCCGCCAGAAATGATTCCACGCACGACCGGGTTCATCTCATCGGAGTGATTCTGCAAAAATGAGCGAATGGCCGCGAGGCGCTCCGTCACCCAGGGGCCTTCGTAAAGCAGGTCGGCAGCGTTGCGAAAGACAGAAAAATCAATCTCGAATCTCTCGCCGCCGAGCTGCTCGATTTTCCGCACAGCTTCTGCGTAAAGAGACTCGGCTTCTTCATCGCCGAAAAATTCAAGCTGTTCAGGCGGAGGAACACCGAACCGGAAAGGAGCATTCAGCCAGGGCGCGGCATCTTCACCGGGCCGGGGAGTGCGGGAATACGAATCGGCGGAATCAAAACCCTTGGCGACGCGCCAGACCCGGTGCGCCACGTCGCAAGTGGATGCCAGGATGGAGACGCAATCAAGCGTGCGGCAAGCCGGGACCACCCCCGCAGTGCTGAGCAAGCCTCGCGTCGGTTTCAGGCCAATCAAATTGTTGAACGCTGCCGGCACGCGGCCCGAACCCGCTGTATCGGTGCCGAGGGAAAACGTTACGAGACCCTTCGCCACTGCAACTGCTGAACCCGAACTCGAGCCGCCAGAAATGTACCGCTCGTCGAACACACTGGAGCAGGCGCCGAACGGCGAGCGCGTTCCAACCAATCCGGTGGCAAATTGATCCATATTCGTCTTGCCGATCAGGATGGCGCCTGCATCCTCGAGACGTTGGACCACGGTCGCGCTTGAAGCAGGCGTGTAGGCGTAGGCCGGACAGCCAGCAGTCGTCGGCATCCCGGCAACATCGATGTTGTCCTTGACGGCGAAGGTCATTCCAGTGAGAGGGCCGTGCGGAGAGTCTTCCCGTTCGCGCTCTCGCGCCCGAGCCAGCGCACTCTCGCGCGGAACCAACGAAATCCACACCGGACTCAGAGGGGTGGCTTCCAAACGGTCATAGACGGCCTTGAACTTTTCCGAAATATTCATGCTGCTGCCTCTGTACGAAGCGCCAGTAATACTTGTCCCGAGGAGACCAGCGATCCTGGCGCACAATTCAGCCTTTCCACAGTCCCTGCGCTCGGAGCCACAACGGCGATCTCCGTTTTCATCGCTTCGAGCACTAGCAGTTTCTGTCCTGCTTCCACCCTTTGTCCCGTTTCCACGGCAATTGTCCACACGCTTGCGCCAATTGGAGAACGCACGGGCTTGCAGCCCTCAGGAGTATCCAAATCGCTCTGCGCTGCGCTGAACGCATCCGGCGGCGCGACATACTCGACTTGACCAGCGGCACTCCATCGCTCCCGCTCAGCCTCGAAAGCTTGCTGCTGGCGCTCTTTGAATTCGGCGGCATCCGCGTCAATCGATTTCAGGAACGCGTGGTAGTCGCGAAGCCGAAATTCCGTGGGTTCGATGTTGAGAGAATACTGGCCGTGAGGGAAGGCCTCGCGAATCTCCAGTAGCTCGGCCGCACTTACCGGGAAAAAACGCACCTGATCGAAGAAGCGCAACAGCCAGGGAGTTCCCGGTGGAAACTCCTTCGTTGATCGAGAAGTGTTCCACATCTGGACGGTGCGGCCGACGAATTGATAGCCGCCCGGACCTTCCATTCCGTACACGCAGAGGTAAGCGCCGCCGATTCCCACCGCGTTCTCGGGTGTCCAGGTTCGGGCGGGATTGTATTTCGTGGTCACCAGACGGTGGCGCGGATCTACGGGTGTGGCTACCGGCGCTCCCAGATAGACGTCGCCCAGCCCGAGCGTCAGATAGCTGGCGCCGAAGACAATGCGGTGCACCGCATCGATCGATTCGAGGCCGTTGATGCGGCGAATGAATTCGATATTGCTGGGACACCAGGGCGCATCGGGCCGCACACCTTGAGTGTATTTGCGAATGGCAAGTTGCGTGGCGGGATCATCCCAGGAAAGTGGGAGATGAACCACGCGCGACGCCACGATGAGGTCGTCGAGGTCGGGAATCCGCCGCTCGCACTCCTCGAGCGCCTCCAGCAAGCCCTCTCGAGACACGCGAGAATCGTAGTGGATATGCAACGACCGTACGCCCGGTGTGACATCAATGATCCCGGGAAGATTCATCGCACGTAATTGCTGTTCCAGTGCATGGACGCGAAAGCGCAGGTTCAGATCGAGCACGTTTGGCCCGTATTCCACCAGCAGGTACCTGTCGCCGTCTGCCCGGCAGACCACCGCCGGCGCGCCGTTCGAATCGGAGCGGCGACTTAGTATTGGATCTTCGCGCGTGCTAGTGGCGGGCAGCACGGGGAGCTCTCCGGAGAGTGTTTCCAGGCACGTTTCCACTGCACACTTTAATTCCAAGGCTTGATCAAGAGATAGCGCGCGGAACCGCACGGTGTCCCCGGCTTTGAGCTGTCCGATCTTCCATAGTTCGGCCTCGACGATCGTCACCGGACAAACGAAACCACCCAGGCTCGGACCATCCGGCCCGAGGATCACCGGCATGTCACCAGTGAAATCGATCGTGCCGACCGCGTAGGCGTTGTCGTGAATGTTGGAGGGGTGAAGACCAGCTTCGCCGCCATCCTTGCGAGCCCATCGGGGTTTTGGGCCGATCAGCCGCACGCCGGTGCGGTCCGAATTGTAGTGCACCTTCCACGCCGCCGAGAAAAACACCTCAATGTCTTCGGGCGTGAAGAAATCCGGGGCTCCATGCGGCCCGTAGAGGACGCCCATCTCCCACTGGCTTCCATATTGAGGAATCAAGCCTGCCGGAAGTTCCCGGGTTTCTCGCGAGTCGACATGAGGGTTATCGATGTGCAGGACGTCTCCCGCGTGCAGCGTGCGACCAGACTGACCACCGAATTTCCCGAGGATAAAAGTGGAGCGGCTGGCAAGATACGGCGGCGCTTCAATGCCGCCGCCAACCGCGAGATAAGCGCGTGCGCCCGCGCCTTGAGCGGATCCCATCTCTAATAAAGAGCCGCCCGGGACAAACACTGCTTGCCAGCGCGGCACCGGCTGGCCGTTCAACCGGGCACCGAAATCAGCGCCGGTCAGAGCAATCCTGCTATCACAGGCAAAACGCAAGGTCGGGCCAGAGACGGTTATTTCAAGTCCGGCGGCGCCGGGCGGGTTGCCAACTAAACGATTCGCGAAACGAAATGCCAGCGAATCCATGGGCCCCGACGGCGGCACACCGACATGCCAATAGCCCAAGCGTCCGGGGAAATCCTGAATTGTGGTCTGCGTGCCCGGCTCCGCGACGTCGATGCTTCGTGGCAGATACGGAAAATCGTGCAGGAAGGATGTGGTGACGCCTCCGGAGGCGAGAGCTGGATGTTCACAGACCTGCCGCAAGTACCAGAGGTTGGTCTCCAGTCCAGAGAGCTGGCATTCGCGCAATGCAGCGCGGAGCCCATCGAGCGCTTCCACGCGGCTCGGCCCAAGTACGATTATTTTCGCCAGCATTGGATCGTAAAACGGCGTTACTTCGGTTCCCGCTTGCACCCACGTCTCGACACGCGCCTTCTCGGGCCACACAACGTGCGAGAGCACGCCGGTGCTGGGTTGGAAATTCTTTGCGGGGTCCTCGGCGTAAACCCGCGCCTCGATCGAACATCCCGACGGCCAAATGTTGAACTGGTCGAGCGAAAGATTCTCGCCCGCCGCCTGTCTCACCATCCACTCCACCAAGTCAATGCCGGTCACTTCTTCCGTTACACCATGCTCCACTTGCAGGCGCGTGTTGACCTCGAGAAAATAGAAATCCCCGGTGGCGTTGTCGTAAATAAACTCGACTGTGCCCGCCGACTGGTAACTTACCGCCTTGCCGAGCTGAACCGCGGCCTCGAAAAGCCTTTGCCTGACTGCGCTCCCGAGTCCCGGGGCGGGCGTTTCTTCGATAACTTTTTGGTTTCTCCGCTGCACCGAGCAATCGCGCTCGCCGAGAGCAGCTAGCGAGCCGCGGCCATCGCCGAAGATTTGAACCTCAATGTGCCGAGCTTGGGAAACGAATCGTTCCAGGTACAATCCGCCGCTTCCAAAGTTCCCTTGGCTTAGGCGCGTGACCGCATCGAAGGCCTCGTGCAGTTCCGCAGGAGAAGCACACCGCCGGATGCCGATGCCACCGCCGCCCGCTGTGCTTTTCAACATTACTGGATATCCGATGCGGCCGGCGGCTTCGACCGCGGCGTAGATATTTTCGAGCAATCCGCTGCCCGGCAGTAAGGGCACGCCATTTTCGGCTGCGATCCGGCGCGCCACGTGTTTCAGGCCGAAGTCGCGCATCTGCTCCGGAGTCGGCCCGATGAACATGATCCCGTGCGCCAGGCAGGCTTCCGCGAATTCCGCGTTTTCGCTGAGAAATCCGTAACCTGGGTGAATGGCCTCCGCACGAGTCTTGCGCGCGGCCTCAAGCAAGGTGGGTATGGAGAGATAGCTCTCGGCGGGTGGCGGTGGTCCGATGAACACGGATTCGTCCGCTTGGCCCACGTGCGGCGAATGCCGGTCGGCCTCGGAATAAACGGCCACGGAGGCAACGCCCATCTTGCGCAGCGTTCGAATGATTCGGCAAGCAATCGCTCCACGATTGGCGATCAGGACCTTGCGAAACATCACTTCCCGGCCCCCTCCCAGATCAGCACCTGGACGGGAGTGGGGTTGTAGGCGTTGCAAGGATTGTTCAACTGCGGGCAGTTGCTGATCAGCACAAGAACATCCGCTTCCGCGCGCATCTCCACGTATTTTCCCGGATCGGAAATGCCATCTTCAAAGGTGAGCTTGCCTTCTGGCGTTACTGGGACGTTCATAAAGAAATTGATGTTACTGGTGATATCGCGCTTGGTCATTCCGTGATCCCACTCCATCACAGCTTTCAGAAAGCTGTTGCGGCATGCGTGCATGTGCCGTTTTTCGACCGCATAGCGCACCATGTTGCTCTCGGTCGCGCAGGCACCGCCCAGCGTGTCGTGGCGCCCGCAGGTGTCGGCCACGATGGTGAGCAGCACGGTGCCGTTGGTCGAAATCAATTGCGTGCCAGTGGTGAGGTAAATATTGCTCTGCTGCCGAATCGTATCTTGGGCGCTGTAGCGGTCCGAGTAGTCGTGCGCGTTGTAAAACAGAGTGTCGACCGCCTGGTTGCCGTGGAGATCGACAATGCGGAAGTGCTGGCCCTTCTTGAGCGCATGAATCCATGGCTCACCCGCCGGAATAACCTGACTGTAGATTGCCTTTGTTGGATCCAGCTTGCTCTCGACCAAATTTATTCCGCTCATGGTCTCCGCAGCCTCATACGAAATACCTCTCCGTCAGCGTGAAGCCGCGTCCGTTTTCCTGTCGCGAAATGCGGCAAGGATCATCTGGACCCGGCGCGGTGACTCGCCGGATCGAGACCAGCACTGGCTTCGGTTCGTACCTTGGATGGGGATCGAGCGGGTGCTGGCAGGTGTTGAGAATCGCAAGCACATTCATCTCCGCGCGAAGTTCGAGGTGATCGCCGGCTTTGGAGTTCCCTTGCGCGAAGCCCATACCACCGTCCAGTGCTACATCGACCCGGCTGAAAAAATTCACATTGGCAACCAGGTCGCGCGGTCCAAGCCCCCACTTGCCCAGCTCAATCAAAAAAGCGTCGTGACCGTTCTTATGGTAGTCATTGCGGTGCTCCTGATAGCGAGAAGGTCCGTATTTTGCGTCCACCAGTTTAGCGCTTGAAGTTCCGCCGATCGGATCGTGCCAGCCAACGGTATCCTCGATGATGGAGCAGAGGATTCGGCCCATGTCCGAGTACAATACGAATTCTTTGGTTAGCCGTGCGATATGCTGCGCCTTGAGTGTATCCGGCATGTTGTATCTTTCCGAAGGGCACTCGAAGTTGTAGAAAACTGCGCCGACATTCGCTCCGCCTTGCAAATCCGTAATGCGCAGGGCCGTTCCGCGCTTCAGCACATGGGACCATGTAGCGCCTCCATGAATGGTCTCCTCCCAGAGAACGGAAGTTTCGTTCATGTAAACCTCTCCTCGAAGATTTTCGGATCTTTGCTTGTCGAAGAATTGTTAGGAGGCAGGAGGACCGCAGCAGACATCCATTCTCGTCAGCCGCAGGTATACAGCAATGGAAATATGGGCTCTCTTGCTACGGCCTGAGTAAATGGAAATCATTAAGCGTAGTCTCGCACAACTCGTTCGCCCGCACAAGAAAAAGGATAGCAAGCGTCAGTGCAAAAGTTCGTAGAAACCTTGGTTGTCGCCCGGAAGCGGACGGATGAGAACGGTGGCAAGCCGAAGATGGATGCCGTTCCTAAAAAGGCTGGGGAAGCAAAGGCAATCTTCGAGAGAGGCCAGCAACTCTGTTCGAAGAACGGACAGTTATATCTATGCCTTCGCGAGACTTGCAAAGACCTTTGCCAGGTCCGTGTGGCGCTCTCCCTGAGAAATCCCTTCAGGATTTAGCGTTCGAACCACAGGTGGACTCCGGGCATCGAGTGCGAGAGAATCTTTGCCGTGTTTGACCGTCTCTCTCAAGCTCTGGCGGCATTCCTGTTCTCGTTCGTCGTCGCTTCAAACTTGACTGCCCAGACTGCTCGAAACACCTCTCGAGCGAAGGACCCTGCCCGCTCCGCATATATCGACCCAAGCCTCCCATTGGAACAACGTGTGATCGATCTTGTCTCGCTCCTCGAAGCGCATGCACAAGTCAACGGAAAATCTCTTGCGGAAAAGCTCGGCTTCGCCCGCGACGCAAAACTTCTCATCGTCCATGCCGACGACGTCGGCGTAACTCATTCCGTAAATGCGGCAACGATTAAAGCTCTGGACACTGGCCTCGTCAACTCTGCCAGCATTATGGTTCCCTGCCCGTGGTTTCCGGAGATTGCCGATTACGCCAGATCTCATCCCGATCTCGATTTTGGCCTTCACCTTACTCTGACCAGCGAACGCGTCTACTACCGCTGGGGCCCGGTTGCTTCAAGAGACAAAGTTCCGAGCTTGGTCGACGAGAATGGATATTTCCATCACGACTGGACGGCCGCGACAAAAATCAATCCAAAAGAAGTCGAGCTGGAGCTTCGCGCGCAAATCGACCGCGCTTACGCGATGGGCGTCCGTCCCACGCATCTCGATTCCCACCAATATCGCCTCTACGAAAATGGCAAAGACCTCCTTGAGGTAATTCTGCGCCTCGGTCATGAATACAAGTTGCCGGTTTTCGTCGCGCGCGATTGGTTCGCCAGCCACCCCGATCTCGAATCCACGTTGACTCCCGCCGACATCGTCCTCGACCACACCGTCACCATCTCCCCCGGCGTCCCCCCGGAAAAGTGGGCCGACTTCTACAAGATCGCCCTAAAAACACTTCAACCTGGCGTCACCGAGTTCGTCATTCACGTCGCCTTTGCCGACGAAGAGATGAAAGCCGCCACGCGCGAGCGTGATACTTGGGGCGCCGCCTGGCGCCAGCGCGATTTCGATTTCTTCACTAGCCTCGAGTTCCGCCAGTTGCTTCAAGAACAAAACATCAAGCTCGTCACCTGGCGGGAATTGGGCCACGCCCTCCAGCATTGAGTCCTGCCGGCCGCTCGCTTCATCTTCCTCCGAACACCATTCCGCGCTATTTTCTATGCGAAAGCTCTTTGGAATGAGGCGCACGCATGCTCGCTCAACCGGTTCCGCCAAAAAAATCCGCTCTCAAGAATCCCTTCCTCTATTCCTGGGCCGCTCTCGGTATCGCCGCGCTCGTCGTCGGCTGGATCCTTTTCTCCCGCTGGTACGAAAACCGCGGCATTGAAAAGCGCGCTAAAGAGGAGAGAACCCAGAAACAGCAGGAACAGGACCGCATTGCCCTCGAACAACTCGGCGGAAAGGAGCTCGCCATCCAAAACTTCTACGCCTCTCCGGGAGAGATTCGCCCCGGCGAAACCGTCCAGTTGTGCTACGGCGTGGCCAACGCCAAGTCCGTCACGCTCGAACCCCAGCCGAATCCCGTCTGGCCCTCTTACTCCCGCTGTGTTGACGTAACCCCCGCTAAATCAACCATCTACACACTGACCATCGCCGATGCCGCCGGCAACACGCGCACTCAGAGTCTTGAAGTAAAGGTCCGCTAACTGCGGGTAGGCCGGTTCAGGCCGAATCTTGCTCTTCCTCTTGTGACTTCAATTCCCCCGCATCTATAATGTTCTCTTACGCGGGGTCCGGCAGACCATCCGTTGGTCCCGGACTCCGCCGACTTTTTTAGCGAACGCACAATCGACTAATATGTCCGACCCACTAGCCAAGATTAAGAAAAAGCTTCAGGACGAAATCGACCAGCTCTCGCACGAGCTCAGCGTCGAGCTTCCCAAGGAAATCGCTGTCGCCCGCGCCCACGGCGACCTCTCCGAAAACGCCGAGTACAAGTACGCCAAGGAGCGCCAGGGCTACGTCAACCTCAAGATCGGCCATCTCAAAAAGCGCATGGGCGATCTCAGCATGCTGAACCTCAGCAATATCCCGAAAGACCGCTCCGGCTATGGCTCACGCATAGTCGTGCTGGACGTTCAGCGCGATGCAAAAATCGAATACACCCTCGTGAGCAGCGAGGAAGCCGACGCCGAAAAGGGCCTCATCTCCACCACCTCCCCCATCGGCAAGGCCCTCCTCAACCGCAAGGTCGGCGACGAAATCGAAGTTGCCACGCCCGCCGGCAAAAAGGAATTTGAAATCGTCCGCCTCGTCACCATCCACGACGGCGAGTAACCATCTGGCTGTTCCGGGCGTCCTATTCGAGAGATCGTATGGCCGCCTGTGAGGACTTATGAACTGGGGAGCAGGCCCAGCGCTCGGGCTTCTTACCGTTTCCGGCTATCTCTTATTCCTGGCTGGAGCCGCACTCGTGTGGCGCAAGCGCGGCGAATTTTCCGTATGGGTCCAGGATGAGATTTCCGTTTTCCGCCGCAACTTCTCCCGCTATACCCCGGCCGGCCCGTTCTACGCCATCCGCGAAGAATCCCGCTTCAAAGCCATCCCCGCTTCCTTTTTCCACTCGCTGAGCCGCCTTCCGCGCAGTTCCATCAATGGCGGCCCCCTACTTCTTCTGATCGGCCTGCTCCTCTTCGTTCTCGATTTCTTTGTTTGATGGTTTTTTCTTCTCTGTGAACTCTGCGAACTCCGTGATCTCTGTGTTGAGTTCTTTTTCTTCAAACCATCTCCCCGCCTCGCCTAGACAAACTACCGTGCCTTTGCCATCCTAATTTTGATGAAACCAACTCTCATTGTTCATGGCGGCGCGTGGGACATTCCTGACCAAGCCGTAGAAGCTTGCAAATCCGGCTGCCATGCCGCCCTCGCCGCAGGTTGGTCCATCCTGCACCGCGGCGGCTCCGCTCTGGACGCCGTCGAAGCCGCCATCATCGTCCTCGAAGACGACCCCGTCTTCGACGCCGGTTACGGCTCGCACCTCAATTTTGACGGCCGCGTCGAATGCGACGCCATCGTCATGAATGGCGCAACGCTTCGCGCCGGCGCTGCCGCCACTTTGCAACGCATCAAGAATCCCATTCAGCTCGCCCGCAAGATTCTCGAGCATTGTCCGCACATGATGCTCGTCGCTGAAGGTGCGGAGCGCTTCGCCAAAGCCCAGGGGATCCAGCTCTGCAAGCCGGAAGAATTGGTCAGCGAGGCCGAATGGGCAGCCTGGCAAAAGTGCAAGGAAGACACGCACGCCGCCGAGCATCACCGCGGCCACGAACAAGGAACCGTCGGCGCCGTCGCCATCGATCGCGACGGCCATCTTTTCGCCGCCACTTCCACCGGCGGCACCTGCTGCAAACTCCCGGGCCGCGTCGGCGATTCACCTCTCATCGGCTGCGGCTGCTATGCGGACTCCGAAGCAGGTGGTGTCTCCTGTACCGGCTACGGCGAAGCCATCATGAAGGTCGTCTTGGCCAAAACCGCCGTCGATCTTCTTCGCCAGCGCGCCATTTGGGTGGACTCACCGGTGGCCACTTCCGGCGATACCTCCGCCGCCGATCTCGCCGCGCGCGGAGCCGTCCATCTTTTCGCCAAACGCACTCACGCCACCGGCGGCCTCATCCTCCTCGACCGCCACGGCAATCCCGGCTTCGCCTTCAACACCCCCCGCATGGCCTACGGCTACGTAGCCCCCGACGGCACCTTCGTTACCGCCGTCTAGTCCGGCTTTTCTTTCTTGTAGCGGCGAGTTCACCTTGCCATCTTGTTCTTCTCCTGTGTTGTCCCCATTCATTCTCTTCACTGAGCACTGACGTCTGCCAACTATTTCCGTTGCCCACTCCACTCCCCCCTGTCAACTGTCCACTGATCACTGCCGCGCGAACGAGTGCGGCTTGTTGTATCATTCCTCGGCGCAGCGCTCAGGAACGGATCTTTGATGGGAGCTGCAGCGCAGCGAGGGATCATGAAACGCACATTCTTCCGCTTGCTCGCATTCTTGCTCACCGCCATTGCCGGCCGAGCGCAGACGCCACCACCCCCGCTGATCTCTCCCGAGGTGCATTCCGATAATCGCGTCACTTTCCGCTTCCGCGCGCCCAACGACAAGGAAGTCGCGGTTTCGATTGAAGGCAATCCCAAGCCTTTGCCCATGCAGAAAGACGATCAAGGTGTCTGGAGTGTGACCACCGATCCGCTCGCTCCAGATTATTATGGATACTCGATCATTGCCGACGGCGTGGGGATGTTCGATCCTTCCAACCATGCCATCAAGCCCAACTTCCTTTATCGAGCGAGCGAGGTGCACGTGCCCGGGCCGGCATCTCTTTCGTGGGAGATCGGTGCCGTGCCCCATGGCGAGATTCATCATCATTTTTACAAGTCCGGGGTTGTGGGCGACGATCGCGACTACTTCGCTTACACTCCGCCCGGCTACAACCCTCGCGGAAAGCAAACCTATCCTGTCCTTTATCTGTTGCACGGCTTCAGCGATGACGCGAGCGCTTGGTCTGCGGTGGGCCGCGCCAACGTGATCCTGGACAATCTGATCGCGCAAGGCAAAGCCAAGCCCATGCTGGTGGTCATGCCGCTCGGCTACGGCGCGCCGGAGGTTCTTCTTCCCAACTCCGGGGTGTGGCGCGATCGCGCGATCACGGATCGCAACTTCGATAAATTCCGCGAGGCTTTGCTCACGGAAGTGATCCCACGCATCGAAGCGGAATATTCCGTTAGCAAAGACCGCAACTCCCGCGCCATCGCCGGTCTCTCCATGGGTGGCTCGGAATCCTTGCTGACGGGCTTGAATACGCTGGACAAATTTGCCTGGGTCGGCGCTTTCAGCTCCGGCGGCATAACCGAAGATTTCGACAAGGATTTCCCCTCGCTCAACGCAAAATCCGCCGAGCAATTGCGCTTGCTTTGGATCGCGTGCGGTACGGACGACCGTTTGATCGATATCAATCGCAAGGTCCGCGCCTGGCTAGCATCGAAGAATATCAAGCACGTGGACATCGAGACGCCCGGCGCGCACACCTGGATGGTCTGGCGCCGCAACCTGACAGAATTTACTTCGCTGCTTTTCCACTGAGGAAACCATGGAAAAAATCAAGGGCATTTCTGGAAGAACGGCACGAGTAGTTCTCGGCCTCGCGCCGTTGGTGATCCTGCTCGTGGCCGTGGGCGCAGCTTCGCAGGGACAGGGACAAGGACAGACTTCTCCGCACGGTACAGTCACGCCGCTCGCGAATGCCAGTCTCGTTTTCGACGGCGAACCAGCGTGCCTCAAAGTTGCCCGCGAGAACGGAGACCCCGACAAAGGCGCATCCACTTTCCTTCTCGAAGCTCCTTCCGGGTGCGTGGTTCCCGCGCACTATCACACCGCGGAAGAACAATTGATGGTGGTCCGGGGCGACGTGCTCACCGGGATGGACGGCATGCCCGAACAAACACTTGGCCCCGGCGGTTTCGCCATGATGCCCAGCAAAGCCATGCACTGGTTCACCTGCAAATCAAAGGATACTTGTCTGATGTTCGTCACGTTCGACCGCACGTACGACATCGTCTGGGCCAAGCTGCAGAAATAACCGGTCAATCGTCATCGTCTTTTTTGGAAACGCTTTCGTCGTTATCCAAGTTGGCGATTCCGAGCCGCATAGCTTGATACGCCGGCAATTGCGCCTCTTGCGGAATATTTGATCCGCTTCCCGTGCATGCGAACCAGATCACCGCGTTCAAGACTTTCGGGTCTGCCATGTCTGCGTGCGCAAAGTTCTGCCGATTCGACTTCTTCATCCACTCGGCGGTGACCTTGTCCTTCGGCTTCTGCGTGATGAGGTTGTCTGCGGTGATGGTCGGCAAAACAGCTTTGTACGGCGTCAAGTCCGCCGTCTCCTGAAAAATGTCCATCGGCACGGCCGAAGCATCGAGTTGGTTCATCGGCGCAATTCCCAGCAGCATCTCGATAGTTCGAATCATGCTGACCGTACTGTGGAATTTGTGGATCAGCGCTCCTGGCTTGTTGTACGCGCTGATCGCGAGGCCGACCGAACGGTGCGAATCGACGTGGTCCGGCCCTGCCTGCGCATCGTCTTCGACGATGAAAATCGCCGTATCTTTCCAATACCCGCTTGAAGAAATCGCCTCCACCAACCGCCCCACCGCATAATCGTTGTCCGCAACCATGAATTGCGGCGTCGGAAATCCATTTTTTATTCCCGTCGTATGGTCGTTGGGAAATCGCACGATACTAAGCGCGGGCATCTGGTCAGCGCGGCCCGCTTCGCGGTCCTTGACGAATCCTTGAAACTCGGTGAGCCATTCGCCGAATCGCGAATTGCCTCGGCAATTCGGATCAGCGTTGTTCTGAGTCACAGCCGCACCGGAAGAAGTTGACGGATTCAGAGAAGCTTTGTAGCAATCCACTGTCATGATGTCCGGCGCGGTGACATCGAAGCTTCGAAAGCTAGGGCTGTGATGCTTCTGCAGCGAGTCCTTATTGGGTATCGCGCGCACGGCGTTTGAAACGTCGGGATAGCTCTTCTTGCGTTTTTGCCCAGCAGCTTCCACATCTTTTGCCGAGATTACGGTTACGAATTCACCGTAATTGCGGAAGGTCAAACCGGCGCGCGCCGCGGCGTCCCAAAGGTAGAGGGTCTTCGGTTCGCCCAGGTCTGTGAACCCCTCGTGATAAGGAAGATGTTTTTCGAGCAGGTCCGTCAAAGCCGCCAGCACATCACCATTGAACTTGTCGACTTGCAAGTCGCCGGGCGGCTCGTAATCCGGCAGCCGGTTATAGCCTTCAAAATCGTACGTGCGTCCCCGGTCGGAATAGTTCCAGCGAAACGCCTTGTCCACGTAATCGGTCGAGAAAGCAGCGGTCGCCCAATTGTGGCCATCGGGGCTGGCTTCGGAATTGACGAAAAAGCGGTCAAACAAACCGAATCGCTGCGCCAGCGCACGATGATTGGGGGTCACCACTTGCGGTGTGCCGTCGTGCCGTCGCGCTGCGCCACCACTCCCGAAAATCGCAAAGTCGGGCTCTCCGTCCGCGGCGTGTCCATCGCCCGATGTTCTCACGTCGCCAAAGACCTGATCGTAGGTGCGATTCTCCTTGATGATGTAGATGACGTGCTTGATGGGAATCTTTCCCGCAAAAAGCTTGGGCGGCGCAAAATCGATGAGCCCGTCGTTCTGCATGGTCTGCTGGGTGTAGTGCGCCAGCGCCGGGCCGTCCGGCAGCGGAACCATGCTGATGTTTCCTGAAACAATCGACCCGCTGTATTGCCCGCCCTGCCTTTCTTTATTCGCAGGAAACGCGGCGTTGGGCGGATTTGGGGTGCGGCCGCTGTTATTCACGCGCGTCGAGGATGGTTCGAATCCCGTACCTTTGCCATTTCCGACAAAGAGTTTGCCTTCCGCGACGGCGACCGCAGAGGGGTACTGGCCCGTCGGAATAAAACCCAGGACTTTCGATTTTGCGACGCTGACCATTTTGTCCGCTTTTTTCCTGCCTCGCACTTTGTCGGAGAGCAGCACGACCGCGACGGCGTTGCTGTGGGCATTCGCGACGTACAAAGTCTGATCGTCGTCGCTGAGCGCCAGCCCTTCGGGACTCGCTCCGGGCAAGGCGTCTTCCGCCAGACGCACGTCAATTCGCTCGACTTCCTGGTCGGTCGTGGTGTCGATCACCGAGACGCTGTCCGCATTCGAATTGGCGGCAAAAAGCCGCGTCCCCTCGGCATTCGGTATCATTGCCGTCGGATGACGGTCCACTGCAATGTAGCCCCGCACGACGCTCTTGCCGCCCAGCGGAACGACCGCGACCGAAGAATCATTCCAGCAGGACACGTACGCGCGCTCATTTTTGCCACTACCCAGGATCACCACGCCGTACGGGTAAATGTTCTGTCCCGGCTTTCCAGGATGGTGCAAATCCACTCTCTCCATCCGCCGCGCCCCGTTGAGCTCGCGCACAATCGTCACGCTGTCTCCCAGGTTGTTCGCCGTCACCAGCGTGGCGCCATCCGCCGTTACCGCCAGCCCGGTCGGATACAGTGCCGCCTTTCCTTTGTTGTAGTCCGCTCGCGAAACTTCATTTGCTTTGCTCAGTTCGAAAGAGGGCGCTTCTACTTTCGTATCCGGCCCGGGCGATCCCGGCTGCACCGGTGCCGCTGCTTTCGGATCAAAACGAAAGACCCACACTTTATTCTCGAATCCGCCGGAAACGTACATTTCAAAGTTTCCATCGGCGCCCGCGGCCGGTGAAAAAGCCAGGCCTACATTCGCGCTTTGCGGCGTAGGAAAGTAGACATTTTGAATCACCAACGGCTCGGGAGCCGCATTCAGGTCGATCACCGCAATCGATTGCTGCGCACTATTCGTCTCCTCGCTGAACTGGACACCGAACCCGCTGTTAACCACCAGGAGATAGCGGCCCTTGCCGCCGTGTCCGAGGGCGTCGGGGCTGCGAAGTATCGTCATAGGCATGGCCCCGACAACCGGCAGATGCGTCGTCGCATCGATCACCAGCGTACCGGCTGGCGTGATGGGCCGCCCCTCTCCGGCCGGCTCTTGCTGGCACCAGGCGCGCCCGCAAAAACCCAAACAAATCACAAGAAAACCACCCGTCATGGTTCGCGATTTCATATGACTGCTTCTCCGATCCTCGAAGATGATTCTTTATTCCCCCGTGCCGCTCTAAATCTACATTCAACGGAGTCTAATGGAAAATTGTTTCGCTAACTTTACAACACACATATACTTGATGCGCCCGCTCCGTCTGGCAACGCATTTGGCCCAAAACGCTTCTACTCCAAGGATGAATCTGGCGCTCCCCGGTCTTTGACACGTCGCCAGCGAGACACCATGAAAACCAGAATCCTCTCCGTCACTCTACTCTTGTTCTTGCCGCTGGCCGTGGCGGCTCAGACCGCCGATGAAGTCGTCAAGAAAGCGCTCGACGCTCGCGGGGGAGTCGACAGGCTCAAAGCCATCCAGACCGAGCGCGTAACCGGCCGAATCACCTTCTCGCGAGATGTGGAAGGCACCTTTGTGCTTGAGCTCAAGCGTCCCCTGAAGATGCACCTCGAGATCTCCATCGATGGGCAAAAAATTATCCGTGTTTACGATGGCAAGTCTTCCGGCTGGATGATCAATCCTCTCGCGGAAACCAAAGACGTTCAGCCGCTATCTTCCGAGGACCTCAAACATATCTCCGATGAATCCGACTTTGACGGCCCGCTGGTGGATTACAAGGCCAAGGGCAACCAGATCGAACTAGCCGGCAAAGAAAACCTGGACGACAAGCCCGTCTATCGCCTGAAAGTCACGAATAAGAATGGGGATATCCGCTTTTACTTTTTTGATGCCTCCTCTTTTTTGCTTTTGAAGTGGGAAGGCATCCGCAAGACGGGAGACCAGGAGCTTCCCTGGGAGTCCTTCTTTTCCGACTTCCACGAGGTCCAGGGCCTGAAATATCCATTCCGGATCGACCAGGGAAGTCCGGGCACCGAAATCAAGCAGACTCTCATCGCCGAAAAATTTGAAATCGATCCGCAGATCGATGATTCTCACTTCGCCAAACCCTCTCTGCCGGACGCCCCTGCCGACCCAGCGCCAAGCGCACCCCCGGCGGCACCCAGTCCTCCACCGTCGAACTAGCTCCCGCACGCGGAGCGATTCCTCTCCTTTCCAGGCAAGTTGACCGCTAGTCATTCGTGTTTTGACTTTTCTTGTTGGTTCTGAGGAGTGGTTTGGAGTGCATCCGCAAATCCTTCTAAGACAAGTCCGAGCTGCATTTCATTCTAACAATCGCCGCCCCCACGCACTGCGCTATCCTTACTTTCATGTCTGATGCGCGGCAACAGACGCAGGACTCCCTGGATGCTGGCCTCTGTGCCAATTGTCTTCATTCTCGCCGCATCGAATCTGCCCACGGCTCTGTCTTCATCCTGTGCAATCTCTCCCTTAGCGATCCCCGCTTCCCCAAGTATCCCCGCCTCCCCGTTCTCTCCTGCGACGGTTACAAAAAGAAGCCCTGACACCTCTGGTAATAGAGCACTCTTCATCCTGAGGTATCCCAAAAAAATGGCAGGGCGCCGCGATGGACGCCCTGCCGGATGCGTTGTTATCTCTCCTTATTGTTCGGGTTGTTTGGGACTCTGTGGAATCTGGTCCGGCGGCTGTGGGTGCGCCGCCACCGGTGTGACGGTGGCTGCGCCGGTGCTGCTTGCGGCCAATTCTGAAGGCTTGTACTTCGGTGCGCTCACGTATCCGTGCACGAGGTTCTTCTCCACGCGGTTCACCACCACCTGCACCGGCTGCGAATCATTCTCCGTATGGATCCAGATCGGCTCATATAAGTTTACTTTCTTCTTGGTCAGTTGGTTGTCGTCCACGATCATTTCCAGGTCGTAGCTCTTGTGCTTGGTATCTGCCTTCCGCAACGACAACGTCAGCGGTCCCACGCGCTGGAATTGCTTTGATTTTGTCAGATCGAACTCAAAGTAGCTCCGCTCTCCGCGCTTCGCCAGGGCCACCAATTCCTCATGGGTCTTGGCGATGGAACCGTTCAGCTCATCCCGTGTTGAATTCAGATTTCCTTCCAGGTCGGCGCGGTTCTTGGCCACCTGGTCCTGCGTCTCTTTCAACTGTTTCTGCTGTTCGTCGATTCTCGCCTGAAGCTCTTTCAGCCGCTTGTTTTCTGTCGCGCTTTTCTTACCGGCCGCGAGCTTTGCTCCGGCGGCATTCGCGTGCGCTACGGGTGTCTTCTGTTGCGCTGCGGCTGCCGCCGCAGCTTGTTGTGCGGCCGACATCTCATTCAGCTTTGCCGTCAAGGTACTCAGCTGCCTTTGCATTTCGTTGATCGTCGCGTTTGCCACGGACGCCTGCGCGGTCATATGGCCGACTGCAATTTGCTGCCGGTAGCCATAACCAACCGCCAGCCCCGCGGCCACAATCAGCGCCACGACGGCAACCATGAGCCAGCGATTCACACCGAAGCTCGCAGGTTCTCTGTTACTTTCGTTTTCATTCGGTTCTAGGTTTTCTTCCATGATCCTTCTCCTTAAGCTGGTGCCCCTGCAGTATAACTCGCCGCGGAATGGCGACCAATCGCTGGCCAACTCAGACCGCACAAATCCAACGCTTCGCCGTCTGCGCGCGGGTTGGCCTAAATCCCCCGTCTGGTCATAAGCAACGGAAGCGCCAAGCAACGAGAATCGCATATTTTGTTAAGTCCCCTGTTGTCAGAAAACAAGGGCACGGTTACGAAAATTTTGCAGAGAGTTGGGGGTACTAGGCCCGGCACTTTTTCCCTGTCATCGGTGCGGCTTTCTCTATTCTCAAGTCTCCCTTATCCTGCCTGAAATCTCTCTGCATTGCGTTGCTCCATTGCGTTCCCTATGCTAGCATCCGCCTCGTCAGGAGATCGGACCAGGGATTGTTCGTCAGCCCTTCGCCCCCGCCCACGGGGACCCAGGTGCAGCGGCCACGTTCTCCTCCCTCATTTATAACTTGCCAGGCGCAGGCCCGCGCCCGATATCTTCCGCACGGACCTCGCCTTCTGGAGGTTTGCTTGAAGACCTATCTCACGAAGGACATCCGAAATGTTGGCATTGTCGGCCACGGCGGCACCGGCAAGACGCAACTGGTGTCGTCGTTACTCTTCACCGCGGGCATGACTCCGCGTTGGGGAAAAGTTGCGGAAGGCACCACTCCTACCGACTGGGACGAAGAAGAAATCGCCAGGAAAATCTCCATTCAAACCGGTCTCGCTCATGCCGAATGGCCGGCCACCCCGACGGGACCCTCCGGTTCTTCCGAGAAAGTCAAAATTAATTTGGTCGACCTCCCAGGCTATTCCACTTTCATCACCGAAGCGAAAGCCTCTCTCATCGCCGCTGATGCCGCCCTCATCACCGTTGACGCCCACGTCGGCTCTCAGGTCACCACTGAAAAAGTTTGGGACTATTGCACCGAGTACGACATTCCCCGCGCCTTCGTTCTCACCTGGATGGACCGCGAGCTCTCCAGCTTTGAGCGCTCCATGGAATCTCTCGAGCAGGTTTTCGGCCGCAACGTCGTCGCTCTCCAGTTGCCGATCGGCGCGGAACGAGGTTTCCGTGGCGTCATCGACCTGGTGGCCATGAAAGCTCACCTCTACAATCCCGATGGCGACGGCAAACCTTCCATCGAAGAGATTCCCGCCGCTCTTGCCGGCGACGCCAAGGAAGCTCACGAAAAACTCGTCGAGATGATCGCCGAAGGCGACGACGAAATGATGGAAGAGTTTTTCCGCGAAGGCACCATTCCCATCCACGATCTGATCCCCGCCGTTCGCAAAGCCATCGTTGCAGAAAAGATTTTCCCCGTCTTGATGGTTTCCGCGCTTCGTAACATCGGTACCGCCAGCCTGCTCACTTTTCTTGCCGATGCGTTCCCGCACCCCGATGAGCACGCCCAGGTGGGCTTCAAAGACTCCGGTGGCAAGGGCGATCGTCTCGAACGCAAGTACGACGACAGCCAGCCGCTCTCTCTCTTTGTTTTCAAGACGCTTGCCGATCCTTTCGCCGGTCGCATCAACTATTTCAAGGTAAAGAGCGGAGTTCTGAAAAATGACGCTACTCTCACCAATTACAATCGCAACATCCCGGAACGCTTCCAGCATATCCAGGTCGTTCAAGGCAAGCAGCTCACCGAAGTCGGCGACCTTCGCGCCGGAGATATCGGC
This sequence comes from Candidatus Acidiferrales bacterium, assembly GCA_035603095.1. Lineage (GTDB taxonomy): Bacteria > Acidobacteriota > Terriglobia > Acidiferrales > UBA7541 > Acidiferrum. Next base: position 4,891 of record DATNLB010000182.1, on the reverse strand, counting down.
GCCATCGCCAAACTGAAGGAAACGACCACTGGCGAAACTCTTGGCGACAAGGCTTCGCCCATCTTTTACTCACCCGCCCAGCTTCCCGAACCCTCCATTACCTTTGCCATCGAGCCGAAAACGCGCGCCGATGAAGACAAGATCGGCGTCTCGATTCATAAAATCCTGGAGGAAGATCCCGCGCTCCGTTTTTCGCGCGATCCGCAAACCAAGGAATTTCTCCTGGCCGGCTCCGGCCAGCAGCATATCGAAGTCGTCGTCGCCAAGCTCCACAAGCGCTATCACGTCGATCTTACTTTGAAGCCGCCCAAAGTCCCGTACCGTGAAACCATTCGCGGCAAAGCCGACGTCGAAGGCAAGCACAAAAAGCAGTCTGGCGGTCACGGCCAGTTCGGCGTTTGCCGCATCAAGATGGAGCCGGTCGAGCGCGGCAAGGGCGTCGAGTTCGTCGACGACGTCTTTGGCGGTGCCATCCCCAAAAACTGGATTCCCTCCGTCGAGAAAGGCATCCGCGATGCCGCTGCCCGCGGCTTTCTGGCGGGATTCCCCGTGGTGGACTTCCGCGCCATCCTCTACGACGGCAAGTATCACGATGTCGATTCCTCCGACATGGCTTTCAAGATTGCAGGCTCGCTGGCCTTCAAGGAAGCCATGAAGCAGGCGCGCCCTGCGCTCCTTGAACCGGTCATGCACGTCGAAGTCTACGCCCCCGACCAATACTCCGGTGACCTGATGGGTGACCTTAGCGGCCGCCGCGGCCGAATCGCCGGCAGCGAAAGCCGCGGCCACAACGTCATCATCAAAGCGCAGGTGCCCTTTGCGGAAATGCTCACCTACGCCAACGACCTCATCTCAAAAACACAGGGCCGTGCCACCTACTCCATGGAATTTTCGCACTACGACTACGTGCCCAACGAACTTGCGGAAAAGGTCATCGCCGCCCATAAGGCCGCTCACGGCGAACAACTCGTTGAAGAAGAAGCCTAGCGCTATTTCTTCACCTTCCTCGGCGAAAACGTAGGACCGCTGCACCGCCGCGAGGTCGCCACCGTCCGCCTTCCTGAGTACTAATCCTGTAAATTGCTTGTTAAATTTTCTGACCAGGGCATCAGGAAAGTGGTATGTTCAGGGCCTGTCTGTTGGTTCCCCCTGCGGGACCTCTAGGTAACTACGTTTAGATCGCGGCTCGTCCGGCCCAGCGCCAAGGAAACGCCTTCTAAATGGAGAACAACTCATGCGCATTTTGTTGTACAACCCCGATAACGGGGTCACCCGTAATTTTATGCCCCATCTCTGGATGTTTCTTCTCCAGGCGTTGACCCCCCCAGGCCACGAAGTAGTGCTCATCGACGGTAACGCGCAACCCATGGATGAAGCCGGCATCGCCCGTTTTGTGCGTGAACAAAACATCGGACTGGTCGGGATCGGCGCGATGACCCGCATGATTGCCAAGGCCTACCGCATGGCCGATGCGATCCGCGCCGTTGGTGTGCCGGTCGTGATGGGCGGACCTCACGTTACCGAAGAGGCCGACGAAGCCCTCGGTCGAAACGGCGGTCCGCGTCATGCGGACGCGGTGGCTCTCGGTGAGGCCGATGAAACCTGGCCAAAAATCGTCGAGGATGCCGCGCGTGGCAAGCTCAAGGATATTTATGCGCCAGTGGATGACTTCGGCCAGGAACGCAAACCCAGTCTCAAGGAATATCCGGCGATTCCGTGGGACAAAATAAATCTCGACCAGTTTAATCTCGTTCCAAAAATGGCCAAGCGCACGCTCCAGCGTATCAGTGATGGCTGGGGCACGTTTCGCATCATTCCGATGGAGTCCGGGCGCGGCTGTCCTTATGGCTGCGAGTTTTGCACGGTAACCGGTTTTTTTGGCGACTCCATCCGCTTTCGCACCAACGAAAGCGTGGTGAACGAGCTGCTCCTCTTGAAAGCTCGGGCCAGAAGCGAAGGCGGCCAGATTGCCGTGTTCTTCATCGACGATAATTTCGCCATTAACATCAAACGCACCAAATCTTTGTTGCGCGACATTATCGCCGCCGGCGCCCAGGTGCACTGGGTCGCGCAGATCAGCGCCAATCTGTTGCGCGACGAGGAACTCGTGGACCTTATCGCCGCTTCAGGAGGGAAGTGGGTCTTCATCGGCATGGAGTCCATCGACCCTACAAACCTCGCCGACGTAAACAAGGGTTTCAACAAACCGGGCGAGTATGCCGCCGTGCTCCAGAGGCTCGCCCAGCGCAACGTTTATGCCATCACGTCCTTTATTTTCGGCATGGACAACGACACCGTAGGCGTCGCGGAGCGCACCCTTAAAGAGATTCATACTTGGCCCGCAGGCCTGCCCATCTTTGGCTTGCTCACCCCTTTGCCCGCGACGCCGCTCTACAAACGGCTACTGGCCGCCGGGCGATTGACGCGCCCGAAGCACTGGCAGGAGTTCATCCCTTTTGCGATGGCGCACACCCCGTTGAAGATGACCATTGAGGAAGCTCATGCCGAGGTGAGAGCGGGATGGGCGCATGCTTACAGCCCGGAGGCCATGGCTCAAGCTGTCGACTCTCTCAAGGACAAGCCGTTGGGCTATCGCATAAACATTTTCATCGCCCGCATGTGTTTCCGCGGAATCTATTTCCCCCAAATGGGTCCCTTGGCGTGGCTGAAATTGATCTATCAAAATCGCCGTACCATTTCCAGCCTCGTCAGGGAGGGCTTCGCCACTTGGCGCGGCCGGCCCGCCAACCCAGTTGCCAACGGAAGCCTCCAAACGGGAGTCGGCGCGACATAACGATTGAGTGCCACCTGAAAGCTTTTTTCTTTCTTCGTGGACTCCCGCGAACCCGTCACAAACGACCACTCTCGCCGCTACATCAACTCTTCGACGAACGTTGAGAATCACCAGATGCGGCAGGCAGGCCGGTGCACCATTTTCTGTCCTTCGCGGCACCCGAAGGCCCGCCGGAACTCGGGGCTGTTCGCGACCACATTGTTCACGCGGTACTTAGGGTAGGAGTGCGGATTGGTGAGGACCAACGTGCGAGTCAGCTCTGGCGTGTACTGCTCACACCAGCTGAATGCGTAGGCCAGGAAGAAACGCTGTAGTATCGTGAAACCGTCAGCTCCCTTTTCATCCATGCTCTTGGCGCTACGGGCCAAGTCGTCTTGCAAGGCCATGAAGGCCAAGTGCAGGCCGCCGTTGTCGGCGGTGTCTTCGCCCTGGGTGAGGCGGCCATCCTGCTTGACGCCTGGGCCAGCTTCAGGCACTTCTTGCGTGTACTGGTCGGAGATGCACTTGCCCCGTGCCTCATACTCTTTGGCGTCGTTCGCGGTCCACCAGTCCCGGAGGTTACCCCGCGCATCGAACTTGCGTCCCTCATCATCATAACCATGAATTACCTCGTGGCCGATGATTGCGCCGATGGCTCCATAGCTCACCGCATCCTCCTGATTGGCCTCGAAGTAGGGCGGTTGGAGGATCCCTGCGGGGAAATTGATGGTGTTGGATTGCGGATCTTCGTAGGCGTTGATTGTGGGCGGAGTCATTCCCCACTCAGTCCGATCCACGGGCTGGCCGATTTTGTTCACCCAGCGTTGGAATTCGAAGGCCGTGGCGTGCTGGCGGTTGAGGAGCGTACTGTCGCGGCCAACGGCTACGCCTGAGTAGTCACGCCATTGATCGGGGAAACCGATCTTATTGAGAGTAGCGTGTAGCTTCTCCTGCGCCTGTTTCTTGGTTTCCGGCGCCATCCAGTCGGCAGCCTCAATATCCTTTGACAAAGCGGTCTGAATGTCCTTGACCAGCTGAAGTACGCGCTGCTTGCTGGAGGATGGGAAAGCCCGGTTGACATAGACCTGCCCCAAAGCTTCTCCCAGATCGCCATCCACGCTGCGTACACAGCGCCGCCAGCGCGGCTGCATTTCCTTCGCGCCAAAGAGGGTGCGGCGGAAAAAGTCGAAGTCTTCCTCGACGAAAGGCTCACTCAGCGAATTGGCGCTGCCGTGAAGCATCTGCCAGCGAAGGTAAATCTTCCAGTGTTCGAGCGGATGCTGGTTCAACATGGCCTCTGCGTTCTTGAAGAAGTTCGGTGAGGTCACTATGTAGTGAGGCGTCGGAGGTGTCGTGACCAGTTTCAAGTAGCGGTCCCAATCGAAAGATGGCGTGAGCGCTTTCACCTGCGTGAACGACATTTTGTTGTTGATGTTCTTGGGATCACGCCGCGCGATCGGGTCCATGGCCGCCTTCGCCATGTCCGTCTCCATTTGCAGCACCACGTCCGCGTCGGCCTTGGCTTGCTCTGGTTTTTCGCCCGCCAGCACAAGCATGTTGGCGACATGCTTTAGATACTTTGCGCGGATTTCCTTCGCTTTGTCGTCTTGATCCAGATAGAAGCTGCGTCCCGGCAGCGACATGCCGCCCTGGTCAATCATGGCAATGTTGTGGGAAGCGTCATCGAAATCGGGCTGGCCGGAGTAGCCGAACAAGGCGGCATTGGTCTGGTTGTCGTTTCCCGCCCAGGCTCCCGGAATCGTCTGGTGCAGATGCGCGAGTTCTTCCGCTATGTCTGACTTGCTGCTGATGCGAGCGATACGGTCCAGCTCGGGCTTCAGCCACTCCTTTGCGTGCGCCTCTATGCCCTTGGTATCCATACAGGCGAAGTAGTAGTCGCCCACTTTCTGCTCGCTGGGCGTGCGTTTGGGATCATTGGCTGAGTTCTGTTCCAAGGCCAGGAGCAGCACTGTTTCGTTCCAGAGATTGAGCGGGCTTCCCACCCCCCACGTCACTTGGTCGGCCGGAATGGGATGGGCCGCCAGCCACCTTCTGTCCGAATATTTATAGAAATCATCACAGGGTTCGGCCTTTGCATCCACGTTTGCGGTATTGAAG
>DATNLB010000385.1:0-2455 GCA_035603095.1 Candidatus Acidiferrales bacterium | reverse complement strand
GGATGTAAGACAGTTTGCGATCTCTATCCCGTCGCAGTGGAGTATGCCGATACCGGAACGTGGAAAGAAAGAAAAGAGGCGTGCGCTGCGCCAAGCGCCCGTAATAGTTACTGGTGATTTCGCTCAGCAATTGTATCCTCGCCCGCATCCACGGCATTGGTTGGCGCTAGCGAAGCTAGTGAACATTGAGCGGTGATTGATCGTAAGCGTGTGAGCAACCCACCTAGTCAAGGCGCAGAGCCCGTGTTGAAATGCGGCTATGGATCATCAGACGAACGTAGCCCCGACAAAACGACGGACACGGGAAGAGATTCGGCAGATTGTGGCGGAGTTTGCAACTAGCGACATGCCACAGAGTGAATTCTGCGGCAGTAGAGGAATCTCGCGAAGTACTCTCGATCGTCATCTGAGAAAACAACGTGCCCAGGATCAAGCAAGCAGGGTAGGCAATCGATTATTGGCGGTAGAGGTACGGACAGCGAGCGGGAGCTCGGCGAGCACCAGCAGCGGGTTGGTGGTGGGGTTGAGCAGCGGACGCAGGATCGAAGTGAACCGGGGCTTCGATGCGGCCACACTGGAGCGCCTGCTGACGGTTTTGGACAAGGGATAGGGCGATGTTCGGATTTGGGCCAGCGACGCGGATCTACGTGGCCACCGGAGCCACGGACATGAGGAAGGGATTTAATGGTCTGTACGGTTTGGTGCGCGACCATCTAGGCTGCGATCCCGAGAGCGGCCACGTTTTCTTGTTCACCAACGCGCGGCGCAATCGCCTGAAGTTGTTGGTATATGACCATAGCGGGCTATGGATATGCTCGAAAAAATTGGACGGCGGAAGATTTCGCTGGCCGGGAGCAGACACTTCGGACACGAAGATCGTACTGAGCCACGAGGAACTGGCGCTGTTGTTGGGAGGCATTGATTTGGCCGAGACGCGGCGGCGGAAATGGTATCGCAAGCCGCTCATGGAAGAATCCGATAAGTTACGAATACCAGCATAAAGACTGGCGATTTCGTTAACTTATCCACAGCCAGATCTGTTATCAAGAAGCATCGTGAGTGCGACTCCACCGGCTACCGCGACGCCCACTGCTGAGGCAGAGCGTTGTTTCCCCGCCGAACTTCTCGAACAACTGAAGAAGCAGCTTCCCCAGGCTTTGTTTGCCACCCTGAGCGACAGGGTTGCAACTACGGTTGCGACTTATGAAGAGCAGTTAGGCGCGGCATCGAAGCAGTTAGATACAACCCGGAGCGAGTTACAGTGTGCGCGACTGAAGATCCAGGTGCTGGAAGAACATCTGCGTCTGCGGCGGATCGCCAAGTACGGACCGGGCAGTGAAAAGCTGAGTAATCTCCAACTGCAGTTACTGGAGGAAGAGCCCGGGGTCTCGAACCAGGAAGTTCAGGCGGAGAGCGAGCGCGAGGGGTTGCCGGCACCGGACGGCGAGAAGAAGCGGAATCGGCGCGCGCATCCCGGCCGGCAGACCTTTTCCGCAGATCTGCCGCGCGTGGAGAAGATCGTCGCTTGCACGGCCGAGCAGTGCGTGTGCGGAAAGTGCGGCGCGGAAACGAAAGTGATCGGCTACGACGAGAGCGAAGTGCTGAAGCTCAAGCCGGCCGAGTACTACGTGGAAGTGACCAAGCGCGAGAAGCGCGCCTGCAAGCAGTGCGAGGAGCAGGGCGTTGCCATGGCGCCGCTTCCCCCGCGCATCATCGACAAGAGCCTGGTGGCCGACGAGGTGATTATCGACACCATCGTCAGCAAGTATGCCGATCACTGCCCACTCTATCGTCAGAGCGCCATCCTGCTGCGCGATGCGGGCATCGAGATCACGCGGACCACGATGTGCGGCTGGGTGATGACGGTCGGCGAGATGCTCTCCCCGGTGGTCGATGCCATGCGCAGGGAATTGCTGGCCAGCGGTTACATCCAGGCCGACGAAACCCCGATCGATGTGCAGACGCACGACAAACGAGGTAAGAACCATCAAGCCTACCTCTGGCAGTACGGAACGCCGGGGGCTGGGGCGGTCTTCGATTTTCGCATGAGCCGCGGACGCGAAGGGCCGAAGCAGTTCCTCGGCGCCTTCGCGGGCATTCTCCAAACCGACGATTACATAGCCTACGAGCGCGGCCTCGGCGGGCCTGGGATGGTGCACGCCTGCTGCTGGAGCCATGCGCGAAGGAACTTTGTGGATGCGGTCAAACTCAACCCGCAGGACGCCGGCTCGATTCGCGCGGTCGAACTGATAGACCAGTTGTTTCTGATCGACGCCCAGGCGCGCGAGGAGAAGATGGATCAGGCCGCACGTCATCTTCTGCGCCAGGAGAAAGCTCCTCCACTGCTCGCCAAAATCCGGGAACACATCCTGGCCACGAGCAAAACCGTACTGCCCCGCAGCAAGGCGGGCCAGGCGTGCAACTACACGCTGGAGCTTTGGATGAAGCTGACCTG
>DATNLB010000369.1:0-5935 GCA_035603095.1 Candidatus Acidiferrales bacterium | reverse complement strand
CGAGGTCCACTCGCAAATCACGGTGCAGAGCAATCGCACGACAACCGTGAACAGCACTTTGCAGCCGGGCGCTGTCGCGAGCACGGTCACTGTGACGTCAACGCCTCTGATGAACCAGACCGATACGACCAACGGCTATGTCATTGATACGCAAATCATTCAGGAGACTCCGCTCGGCACCGGGAGCTTCACGCAACTCGCCATCCTCAGTCCTGGCGTTCACGCGGACTTTCTGGGCGGTGCCGGCACGAATGCCGGCCTCGGCAATCAGGCGATTTTCGCCAATGGGAACCGGGACACCAGCAATAGCTTCTCGTTGAACGGCATCAGCACGAACAATCTCTTTAACGGGAACTCCACGAGTCAGGTAGGCGAGAACAGGTTCGTGCTGAATACCGGCGAGAACTTCGGGGCGGCCGGCACGATCCAGACGAGCACATCGGTGTATGGAGCGATTGGGCAGGCTCTTCCGACACCTCCCCCCGATGCCATTCAGGAAATCAACGTGAACGCGTCAATGTATGACGCCACGCAGGGCAACAACAGCGGGGCGCACATCGGCGTCAGCACCAAATCAGGCACTAACGCGTTGCATGGGTCGGTATGGGAGCAATTCCAGAACAGCGCGATGAATGCCGCGCCGTTCTTCTACAACGCCGCAGGGAAGGACCAAAACACCCAACAGCAAATCCTGCCCCGGCCGTTTCTCAATCGGAACTCCTTTGGCGGAACGTTCGGCGGGCCGATCAAGAAGGACAAGCTATTCTACTTCCTCTCCTATCAGGGGGTTCGCATCGCCGATGCAGGGCCTTCCACAAAGCAACTCACCGTGCCGTTTCATTTGACGAATGATCGCACAGCACAGGGTATTACCAATACTATTAACGCAGACTTTTGTTCCCCTTCTAACCCGTTCCCCCCTTCCTACTGCCCCTTCCAGGCAAGCATGGTGAGTACGCAAGCCATGAGCCTTCTAAATGCTAAACTTCCGAACGGACAGTTTCTGGTTCCGAGCGTGAGCGCGAACACTTTTTCAGAAGGCGTCGCGCACTCCCAAACGCTCGGTTACGATGCCATCCTTCAAGGGCCAAACACGCAGGGAAGCGTCGACCAGGGGATCGCGTCTGTGGATTATGCGCTGAGTGCCAAAGATCGTTTGTCGGCAAAGTATTATGTTCAGAACAATCCTACCAGCGACCCATTTGGAGCGGTTGGCTCCCTGCTGGGCTTCCCGCAGGAGCTTTCCGCGGGCAGCCACGTGATTTCCATTGGCAACACCATCATTCTGTCCCCGAACCTCACTTGGGAGCAGCACGTCGGTTTCACGCGGTTGCGGGCTTTTGCAGCCACGTCACAGGGATTCACCCCCGGTTCGATGGGCATTACTCTGCCTGGTTCGGCAACCTTCCCCCAGTTTGAGATCGGCACCTCCGATCCTACGATCAGTTCTGGTCTCGAGTTTGGCCCCAGCACCAGCTTTGGCAACGGCGGAATGTTCCAGAATCAGTGGGAATACGGAACTTCGATGAGCTGGGTAAAAGGAAAGCACCTGATCAGCGTGGGCGCGGTATGGGACCACACACAGCTCAATGTCATCAACAGGAACTTGAACACGGATACGCTCGGCTTTACGGACTTCGGGACCTTTGTGGAGGGAGCGGTGCGTAACGGAGATGCGTTCGTGGGTACAGCGAGCCGTTATTACCGGTCCGATACGGTCGGATCTTATGTTAACGATAATTATAAGCTTCGCAGCAACCTCACGGTCACCGGCGGTCTGCGCTGGGATATCGACGGGCCGCTCTCGGAAAAATATGGCCGCCTCACGTCGTTCGATCCTTCGAAGTACAGCTACGTGCAGTGCTTGGTTAACGGACAACCGGGCGACCCAGGTACACAGACTTGTGACACTGGAACAGATGTCATAACCAACTCGGGACTGCTAATTGCCGGGAATAACAAGACTGGCGGCACGCTAGGCGCCAGCAACTCTTTGATGAAAAACCACCAATGGGGTTTCGCTCCCCGTATCGGTGTTGCCTGGACACCGTTCAAGAAAATCACGGTGCGTACGGGTTACGGCATCTACTTTGATCGCGGAGAACTTTTCAGCTACTTGTCGCCGAGCGCCGGATCCGGCTTTAACGGCCCATTTGGCGTGACGCTAGCGCCGCCGTTCGTCCAACCGATCTCGGCGGCGAGAGGAGCGACTCTCGCGCAGCCGTTCCCATCGACTCTGCCGTCGCCACCGCCGGTCACCGGCGCCGCTTTTCGCGCTTACCTACCTAACCTGCAGCAAACCGCTTGCGGTTTTCCTGGGTGCTGGCCGGCCGGAAACCTGTTTGGCCCCTTCTTGTTTGGCGGTTATGACATCAACAACAAATTACCTTACACGCAGAACTGGACCTTGGACCTTCAATACCAGTTCGCCGACAATTGGATGTTGGAGGTCGGATATGTTGGCAATCACGGCACGCACCTGGTCCTGCCCATCCCATTCAATCAGCCCTTCATCGCGACCTCCACGAATCACGTAAACGGCCAGACGTCTTCCTATGGCGGTACGACCCCGCTGTTCCTGGATACCGAGCCCGTGTTCACAAACGAGTTTTCCGGCAATGCGCCGCTGCGCGTTCCCTTTCCCGGATACGATATGAATGCGGTGTTGTATAAGGCGGAAGGCACCTCCAATTACAACGCTCTGCAGGTTCAGGTGCGCAAGCGGCTTTCCTACGGTTTCCAGCTCACCGGGTCATATACCTGGTCGCATGCTCTCGACGAGCAGAGCGGGCTGGGGCTGTTCTTCACGGGAAATAATCCGCTGGCTCCCAGATCGAGCTATGCGTCGGCGGACTTCGATCAGACACACGTTTTTCTTGTCAACTACAGCTACACGACTCCGAATCTAGTCAAGAGCAAGGCTCTAGGGAGGGCAGTCAATGGTTGGATTATTGGCGGGCAGACCGTGGCCGAGAGTGGCCAACCCTACAGCGTCTATGACTTCTCGGGTTCCGTGGGCAGCCTGTTTTTTGGCACCTTCGATTTTATTACCAACCCCATCGTGCCTCTGAAACCGGGCGTAACCCCGGCGCAGGCGAAACTGCAGGGTACCCTTGGTGTGAATGCGGGCTCGCCCGTCCTCAATCCCAGCAGTTTTGCACCGCAGTTTGTCGCCCCCGGCACGAACGGAGTGCCTGCCTGCGACGCAACCGGGTGTGACATGTTTGAGTCCCTCTACAGTGGTTCCGGTCGCAACCTTTTCCGAGGTCCTTTCCAGGTTCGCTTCGACACGAGTCTTGCCAAGGAATTCCCCATCAAGGAGCATTTCCGCCTGCGCTTTGAAGCCGACGCGTTCAACTTGTTTAACCATCCCGATTTCGACGCGCCGAACAACAACGTCACCTTCTTCCCCAATTTTACCGGTCCGCCTACGATCCCGCCCCAGGGCAGCTTGGGGGTGATTCAGCATACTGTCGGCAGCCCGCGCTTCTTGCAGCTGCAGCTGCACCTGACCTTTTAGCGCGTAGTCGGCCAAAAGCGAGCATTTGGCGTTCGGGGCCGCTTTGGGCGGTCCCGAACTGTTTCCACGGACGAGCTTGACGTCCGGTCCTTCGCGATGGTGTGCTCTCAAGCGTAAGCTCCTAAGTGGATGCAGGTCAGCCCTATATCTCGGGGCTAGGCTGGCGCATCCAATTCGGAGTAAAATGGTCGGATATCCGACCGTGGTTTGGGCCGGATGGAAGACACCCGAACGTACTCGTATGGCGACCACAGGCCACATTACTGCATCTCCTCGCGAATCAACAGCTCAACCGAGCCGGGCGGGTGAGTCCTTGCTGGACTGCATTGGGAACACTCCCTTGCTGCGTCTGGAGCGTGTTGGCCAGGAATTCCCGAACGTTGAATTCTGTGCCAAGGCCGAGTGGTTCAACCCTGGCGGATCAGTGAAGGACCGGCCGGCGTTGAGCATGATTCAAGCTGGTCTGGCAAGCGGGGCGCTACGGGCCGGCAAGACCATCATTGACGCGACCAGCGGCAATACCGGCATAGCCTATGCGATGGTCGGCGCCGCGCTGGGTTTTCCCGTGCAGCTTTGCCTGCCGGACAGCGCTTCGCACGAGCGGAAGCGCATCCTCTCGGCGCTCGGCGCGGAGCTAGTGATCACCGCCGGCGATGAAGGCACCGACGGCGCGATTCGCAAAGTGCACGAAATCGTCGCGGGAAATCCTGAGAAATATTTTTATCCGGACCAGTACAGCAATCCCGCGAACTGGCAGGCGCACTATCGCACCACGGCCAACGAAATTTGGGAGCAAACTTCCGGCCGCATCACGCATTTTGTCGCGGGACTTGGCACCAGCGGTACTTTCGTCGGAACGGTGCGGCGGCTCAAAGAGCTTAATCCCGCAATCCGTTGCGTGAGCTTGCAGCCCGACGCATCCTTCCACGGCCTCGAAGGGTGGAAGCACATGCCGACGGCCATCCGTCCGGCGATTTACGATGATACGCTCGCCGACGAAAATTTGGCGGTCTCCACGGAAGAGGCTTACCGGCTGGTGAAACGCCTGGCGCGCGAAGAAGGCTTGCTCGTCAGCCCCAGCGCGGCGGCGGCACTGCTGGGTTGCTTCCAGGTTGCGGCGGGAATCCCGAAGAACGCGAACGCCGTTATCGTTACCATTTTTGCGGATTCCGCTGCGAAGTACTTGAACGAACGTTTTTGGGACGAAGAATAGTTATGGCGGACGCAGCAGCACTTTGGATCAGCGGTTCGCTCGCGGAGAAAATCCGCGCGCATGGCGCCGAGACTTATCCGCATGAATGCTGCGGAGCGCTGCTGGGACGCGATTCGAGCGCTGTTCTTGAGAGCGATGGGGGAAAGAGTGCGCTCAGGCCCGCGAGAGAAATCCTGCAACTTTTTCCTCTCGTCAATCGACGAGACGATTCGCCCCGCAACCGCTTTTCGGTGACCGCGGAAGACGTTCTTACGGCGGAAAAGGCGGCGCGCGAGCAGGGACTCGAAGTGGTCGGCTGGTATCATTCGCATCCCGACCATCCGGCGCGGCCAAGCGAATATGACCGCGACCACGCTTGGCCGTGGTATAGCTACATCATTGTCAGCGTGCAGAACGGCGCGCCCCAGGACATGACCTCGTGGCGTTTGAACGATGATCGTGCGGAGTTTTCGCTGGAAGGAATTGAGATTCGCCACCGCGCCGCAGTTTAGAATTTGTAGTGTCCGGTCTTTAGACCGGCGATTTTTCTTTCAGGATTTCGGAGAAATGAAATGCCCGTGAAAGTAATGATTCCGTCGCCGCTTCGCCCCTACGCGGGGAAGCGTGACTCGGCCGAGTTCAGTGCGCGGACCGTCGGAGAAGCGCTCGGCCATCTGACCACGGAATTCGCCGAACTGCGCAAACATCTATTCACCGAAGAGGGCAAACTGCGCAGCTTCGTCAACGTCTACGTGAACGATGAGGACATTCGTTATCTCGCGAAAGAGAACACGCCCACGAAGGATGGCGATACCATCAGTATCATTCCATCTATCGCTGGCGGCTGTATCTCATTTTGTCATTTCGAGCGAAGCGAGAAATCTCTCTTGGTTCTTTGTTTTGGCAAGCGCAAGCGGAATTTGAAGGAGTAGAGAAACGCAATGGCCACGACCACACAGCCGCAGACCGGGGCAAAACCGGCAGCGAGCCTTTCGAACGAAGAAATCCTTCGTTACAGCCGCCATCTGATCATGCCGGAAGTCGGCATGGAGGGGCAGCTCAAGCTGAAGAACGCCAAGGTACTGCTCATAGGCACAGGCGGACTGGGCGCACCACTTGGCTTGTATCTTGCGGCCGCGGGCGTCGGCAAACTCGGGCTGGTTGACTTTGACGTCGTCGACTTCACCAATCTCCAGCGTCAGGTTACGTTCGGCACCAGCGAC
>DATNLB010000361.1:0-5222 GCA_035603095.1 Candidatus Acidiferrales bacterium | reverse complement strand
CAGAGTCTCTGTTCACCTCTCGGATCAACAGAACGCTTTGGAGATCGGAGTGATTTACAAGCTTGCCGAGGCAGTTTCGCACTGACAGACTGGCTCGGATAACGTCCTTCAGTGGCTTTGTCCGTGAAAGATAGTCCCATGAAAGACCATACCGTGAGTGAACGCATCCGATTCATAGTTCATCAGAACAAACAGGTCCTTCTGGTGGATTGCTCGAGTTGCTCCGCCCGTCAGATCGAGAACATTGCTCGAACTGTCCCGGACGTCATAACGGCCCAGCCCCGCAGCTCGGTCCTGGTCCTCGTCGATTTCACCGGCGCATCTTTTGACCAGGAAGCGTTTCGTGCTTTGAAGGAAACCCTGGTTTTCGACAAGCCCTACATCAAAAGGTCGGCGTGGATCGGAGCGGCTGCCTTCTCCCAAGAGTTCCGCCAGGAACTTGTAGCATTTTCCAGGCGTGAACTCCCGGACTTCGGATCTCGTAACGAAGCCCTCGCTTGGCTAGTGGTGGGAGATTGATGGGGGAGCGTTGGTTCGGCGAGCGATCGTGGACGGCTTTGTCGGGAGGTGAAAACGAAGTATTCGCAATCCGGCCTACCTCTTGATCCGGTCCTTGCCGAGGTGCTGTTCGCCTGGAAGCGCGCGTCGGCGTTTGGGCAGGAACGCCGATTGGGTCTTCGCTAGTTCCCTGAAAGCCGGGGAACTTCCCTTACGATCGAGCAAGATAAGATGCTTGCAAACGAGATCAAGCCTGCGGGGAGAAGGCATCGGCTGGCACATGTTTCGCCACACCTACTCTTGCATGTTGCGTCAACTCGGAGTCGACGTGAAAGTTCAGCAAGAAACTATTACGCCATGCCGACATTAGCACCACCTTGAAGGTGTACACGCAGGCCGTCAGTGAACAGAAGCGGTCTGCACATTCCAGTGTCGTCCAGATTGTGCTTCCGGTGAAAATCGGAAACGAAATCAAGACAACTGGACATTTTGGGACATTCAACGCGGACTAATTCTTGTATGTTCAGAAGTTTATTGGTCGGGGCGATAGGATTTGAACCTACGACCCCCTGCGCCCAAGGCAGGTGCGCTACCAGGCTGCGCTACGCCCCGACTTTATTGCTCCACTGATTCTAAATCACTTCCACGAACAGCACTACGACCGGCTCTTGCGATTTGCCCTGTCCTTGGTGCAAACTGCGCCGAAACTGTGTCAAAACTGCGTCAAAACCCGGGGATCCTCCGAAACAGAAGGGCGCTGAGCGCAAATGTGGCCGCGGTGGCGATGTGATGTGAGTTTGCGGCAAGGCTGCTTAACTTGACCTGATCTGTCCTGATAATGTCAGTCGGTCTGCCCGACAAGGGCAAGGAGGACCGATTGATGAAACCCGATAGCTCATCGGCGATACCCCCGGACATGGAACAAGCTCGGCAAGAGCTGGAAGCGTGGCGGAGCACGCATCCTCCGCGTTGCCACATTCCCAATAGTTTGTGGAAGAGAGCGGCGGGGTTGGCGAGTCAGCATGGTCTTTATCTGACGTCACGTACCTTGCGCGTGGACTACACGCGTTTGAAGAAACTGGTGCAACCGACGAGCCCAGAGCGGAAGAGCGCCGAGTTGCCGAGGTTGATCGAACTGATGGCGCCGACGGTGGCCGGCATTGCGGAGTGCGTGGTGGAGTTGGAGGGAGCCGGAAGAAGGATGCGAATCCAGATGAAGGGCATAGGGGTGGCGGAGTTGGTGGGCTTGAGCCGGATGGTGTGGTCGGACAAGTCATGATCCAGATCACACCCCAGATGCGAATCTTGGTGGCGGTGGAAGCGGTCGACGGAAGGAAGGGGATTGATGGCCTCAGTCGATTGTGTCAGGAGAAACTGCAGACGGATCCGTTCTCGGGATGCTTGGTTTTCTTTCGCAGCCGGCGCGGCACGTCGATCCGTATCTTGGTCTTCGACGGGCAGGGATTTTGGCTGGCGCAGAAGCGGCTCTCGAAGGGGCGATTTGTGTGGTGGCCGAGTGGTCAGGAGCCGACGCGGGTGCTGGAGGCGCATCAGGCACAGATGCTGTTGGTAGCCGGCAACCCGGATGCGAAGGCCGCGCCGGTGTGGCGGCACGTGAGCGTGAGACCATCCCCGTAAAAAAATGAAGACGATCACCAGGATTTGTACTTGCGTTCCATCTTCGGCTCTGCCACACTGAGGTCATGGCCGCTGCCTGGCAGTACCGAGGCCGAGTTGTCAGCGCCGAGGATATCGTTTTCATTCAGCAATTGATTGGGGAACACCCGGGCGCCAGCCGCCGCGCGCTGTCGGCGAAACTGTGTGAAGCGTGGCAATGGAAACAGAGCAATGGCGCCCCGCGCGACATGGTGTGTCGCGGTCTTTTATTAATGCTGCATCGGGCCGGCGCGATCGAGTTGCCGCCGGTACGCTATACCCCGCCGAACCCACTGGCGAAACGCCAGCCGCCGGTGGCCGTGCTGATCGACACGACCCCGATCCAGGAGCGACTCAGTCAGCTTCAGCCGATCGAGTTTCAGCAGGTGCGGCGCACGGGGGACGAAGCACTGTTCAATAGCCTGATGGAACAGCATCATTACTTACGTTATGAGCAGCCGGTCGGCGAGCAGCTCAAGTATCTGGTCTGGGCGCATGGACGTCCGATCGCCTGCCTGGCGTGGAGTTCGGCACCGCGTCACTTGGGCAGCCGGGATCGGTATCTCGGTTGGAGCGCGGAAGCGCGGCGGCGGAACATCCGCTTCTTGGCCTACAACACCCGCTTTCTGATTCTGCCGTGGGTAACGGTCGAACATCTGGCGTCGCATATCCTGGCTCGCATGACGAAACGGTTGTCCGAGGACTGGGAACGCCTTTACCAACATCCCATCTATTTTGTGGAAACCTTTGTCGATCCCACGCGCTTTCGCGGGACTTGTTATCGCGCCGCCAACTGGATTCGGTTGGGAGAAACCACCGGCCGCGGCAAGGATGATCATACGAACCGTCCCAACCGATCGATCAAAGAGGTCTTGGGCTACCCACTGACGCGGCGCTTTCGTGAGTTACTGCAGGAGGTCTAGATGCAACCGGCAAGCTTGCCCTTCGAAGTGACTGCCGAAGAGTTGGAGGCACTGCTGGAGGGCGTGCGGGAAGGGCTGGGGGAGGCCGGATACCAGAAACTGAAAGCCGCGATCCGAACCTTGGGCTACTTGACCGAGTTGTTGCGCGAACGAAAGATCACCCTGGAGGGGCTGCGCGAACTCCTGCTGTCCGGGGCCCAGGCGAGCACGGAAAAAACCCGTCACGTGCTGAAACAGGCGGGCATTGAAACACCGAAGAAAAACCGAGAGCAGCAGAACGCGCAGGCCAATGGCAAGCCGGCGCGGCCCGGACACGGCCGCCACGGAGTCGACGCTTATGGCGGGGCGAAGAAGGTCCAAGTTCCGCATCCCAGCTTACACTCCGGCGATCGCTGCCCCGGTTGTGGCCAGGGCAAGGTCTATGTTCTGGAGGCGCCGGGAGTGTTGGTGCGACTGGTGGGACAGGCGCCCATCACGGGCACGGTCTATGAACTGGAGAAGCTACGCTGCAATCTGTGCCTGGAAGTGTTCACCGCGGAAGCACCCGCCGGCGTGGGTGAGGAAAAGTACGATGCCACCTCCGCCAGTATGATGGCGCTGCTGAAGTACGGCAGCGGAATGCCTTTTTACCGATTGGAAGGGTTGCAAGAGAAACTGCAGATTCCGCTGCCGGCTTCGACGCAATGGGGCATCGTGAAAGAAACGGCGGAGCAGCTCGAGCCCGCGCTGGAAGAGATGATCCGGCAGGCGGCGCAGGGTGAAGTGGTTTATAACGATGATACTGGCATGAAGGTCTTAGTCTTGGACGCGCCCGATCGGCCAGAGCGTACGGGGGTGTTTACTTCGGGGATTATCGCCACCCGCGAAGGACAGCGAGTGGCGCTGTTCTTCACCGGCCGACGGCACGCTGGGGAAAATCTGTCCGCGGTGTTGACACGTCGGGCTGCCGATCTGGCTCCGCCGGTGCAAATGTGCGATGCCCTATCGCGCAACCTGCCCAAGACCCTGGAGGTCATACTGGGAAACTGTCTGGCGCATGGTCGACGCCGCTTCGTGAAGGTGGCACACAACTTTCCAGAACCATGCCGGTTCGTGCTGGAAACCCTGGCTGAGATTTATCATAACGACGAGCTCACCCGGGACCAGGGCATGTCACCCGAGCAACGGCTTGCATTCCACCAGACGCGCAGCGCGCCCGTGATGGAGGAACTGCATGTCTGGCTTACGGCACAACTCCAAGAAAAAAAGACGGAACCCAACTCGGGGCTGGGCCAGGCGATCTCCTATTTATTAAATCATTGGCAGGAGCTGACGCTGTTTCTGCGCCAGCCGCGAGCACCCTTGGACAACAACATTTGCGAGCGGGCCCTCAAAAAAGTCATTTTGCACCGCAAGAATGCACTCTTCTATAAAAGCCAGAACGGTGCCCAAGTCGGGGATCTCTTCATGAGTCTGATCCACACTTGCGAACTTTCTCACGCCAATCCGTTTGATTATCTGACCCAGTTACAGCGGCACGCCGCGGATCTGGCAGAAAGTCCTCACGATTGGATGCCATGGAACTATTGCGCTACGCTGGAGCAGTTGGATACCGCGGCGTGATCGTAAACTTCCAACCAGGAGCAGTTCATGCCATCGGCTAAGAAGAAGTCCAGCAAACCAGCCTCTTGTCCAGAATGCGGAGGCGTCGACTTGGTCAGAAAGGTCACCACTTATCCCGTCCTACTCTCCGGCCCGCTGCAAGGTAAGCAGGTCCACGTTGGCCGTGTTGCTCTCCACGAATGCTTGACCTGCGGACACCTCATGCCCACCCCCGCTGGCCAGGCGAAAGTCGATCGCAATGTCGATATGGGCATCCGCCTCTTCCTCGGACAACTGCATTGATCGGATACCGCCCACGCTCCCACACGCTTGCCGCAAACTCACGAATAACAAAGCTTCACGTCGGTTGCCCCGTACTTCGCGTAAAACTTAACTGCGTCCGGCTGTGGGCACCGCATATGGTTTCCGCTGAAGATCATCACAACCTGCTTCCTCCCGCAGAAACTTCACAAGCTCCGGAACCGTACAAGTTCTGGGAATGGTCGGAGTGAGATAATGCCATGCGTCCGCGCTCCAGATGTACTCCGGGAATGAACTACAAAC
>DATNLB010000308.1:0-3968 GCA_035603095.1 Candidatus Acidiferrales bacterium | reverse complement strand
TACCGGCTATGCGTATTCTCCTGCGAGCAACAATGTGACGATAAGCGCCGCCAACGTTTCCGGTGTGAATTTCACCGCAACGGTGCAGCAAGCGCATTCTGTAGCGCTGTCTTGGATCGCCAGCACTTCGACAGTGGCTGGGTACAATGTATATCGCAGCACCGTGAGTGGCACTCAATACGCCAAGTTGAATTCTTCGTTGGTGAGCGTCCTGGCTTATACCGACGGGACTGTGCTCGGCGGTACTATCTATTACTATGTCACGACGGCGGTGGACGCCAGCGGTAACGAAAGCGCTCATTCCAACGAAGTGTCTGCCAACGTCCCATAATTGCACGCGGAATAACTCAGCGACTCATTTCCTCCTGCTTCATTGCTGAACCGGCATTCCCTCGATGAAAGTCCGTGAAAGGCCCTCTTCGAGTGGCATACCCCCAAACAAGACATTGCGCCAGCAATGCGCCGAAGGCATCGATCGCCACGTCGCGCGGTGTCGCATGCCTTAGCAAAACGAATGACTGATGCCACTCGTCGAGCGCAGCATACAGAAGCGCGATCACCAGGGTCGTAAAAGCCCAGCTGAATTTCCAACCGGACCTTCCGGCACGTATCCCGCGAAACACCGTAATACTGAAGATCCCAAACTCGGTGACGTGTGCCGCCTTGCGAATGCCGGAGTGGAAGAGATGGAGCATTCGGTGTGTGGCCCACGGGAAGAGCCAGTGTAAGACTGGGAGGATGACGCCGCCCGTCCGCTCAGCGGCAAAGTATTGTGTTGAGAAGACCGAAATCAGGATGGCGACAAAAATCGCTGGAAACCAATAGCCCAATGGCGTCGTTCCGTTGGGTCGATCAGACATAGCTCACGCGAGATCTCCCGTCTTCCGCAATTGTTTTAGGTAGGCGCTCAAGGCGTCACGCCAGGGCCTCGTTCTCAGGCCGAGGGCGTTCAGGCCCGCAGGTGAGAGGACGGAGTCGGACGGGCGTCTTGGAGGACGGCGTGCCTCTGCATAGTCATCGGCGATACGCGAACGGATCAGAGATTCTCCTGACACGCGGCGAGAAAACGCCTACGTACCCGTGGCTTGGCTGAGCGCCCGGCGGGCTTCGTTGGCAAGTAGCGATTTCGGGTCGAGGCTGATAGTTTTCTCAAACTCTGTGCGAGCCCTGGCCAAATCGTTGAGCTTTTGATAAGTCAAACCGAGGTGGTAGTGATAAGTCAAGTTCCCTGGGGCTTTCTTGACGGCATCTTCGAAGAAGGGCGCGGCAACCGAGTATGCTCCGTTGTGGTAATACGCCCAGCCAAGCGTATCCGCGGAATTCGGCAGGTTGGGCAGTCCGCGACGAGCAGTCTGAGCAAGCGTAAGCGCTACATTCACACTTTCCTTGTGCTCGATCATGATGTAGGCCAGGTTGTTCGCCGCGAGCGCGTCTTCCGGTTGCGTCGCCAACGCCTTCTGGTAGAGGGTCTGGGCTTGCTGCCAATTGCCCTGGCGCTCATAGAGGCTGCCCAAAGCAACATAGAGCCGGACTTCGTTGGGCGCAATTCCAATGGCTCGTTGATAGTTCCGAACCGACTGATCAAACTCTCCAAGCGATGACTCTATTTCTGCGAGCAGGACGAGTGCACTGACGTTTTGTCCATCGAGTTCCACGGCCCGTTCCACAGAGCGCGCGGCTTCTTCCGGCTGCTTGTTTTGAAGCAGAGCATTTCCCTGCAATAAATAGAGAGCCGCATTTTGGGGATTGGAATCGAGTTGCTCACGAATGAGCAGCAACGCCTGGGCAGGCTTGTTGTTGAGGAGATCCAGGTCGACCAGTCCCCCGACAGCCTGCAGAGAATCGGGATCTCGAGCAAGTCCTTGGCGGTACATTTTTTCTGCCTCGTCCAGGCGCTTCTGTGCCACACGCAGTTGGCCTAGCTTGACGTATCCAAGCGCGCTGTTTGGCGCGATCAGGAGCAGTTGATTCAAGTCCGTTTCCGCGGCCAAGGCATCGCCTTGATTCATTCTAGCTGTTGCATGGTACAGATAGCCCTCCGCCGAGCGCGGCGCGATTGCCTTGAGTTGATCAGCGATGGCTTCGAGCTCCTTCCAGTCTCCGTGTTGCAAAGCATTGGCGCCGAGCGCGCGCCACGCTTCAGAAAAGTTGGGACGCAATCGTGCCGCCTCGCGCCACTCGCCCTTTGCCTGCTGAGTGCTGCCCTTCTGCTGGAATGCGACACCAAGCTGGAAATGCCCCATGGCATTCTCGGGGGCGTACTTGAGAGCCTGCTCAAACAATTGAACGCTTTCATCCACTTTCTTCTGCCGGAGCTGAATCTGCCCCTTCAGGATCAGGGCCTCCGCATCCTGCGGTGTTTTCTTTAGAATCGCGTCATTGAGTTGGTTGGCTTCGTCGATCCTTTTATTCGAGATCAGGAGTTGAATGTAAGTCTTTCTTACGGTCAGATCATTCTGATGTGCCGCTGAGAGAGCGCCGAATTCCGCGACGGCCTTGGCGTTTTCTCCGCGGCTCAGATAGTAATCACCGGGCATGCGGTATGCCGCTGGATTGTCACTCAACTGTTGTTTGGCGTCCGTCAGAACCTTTTCCGCAAGCGACTCTTGCCCTTGAGCAAGATAGAGACCCGCCAGAGCACTACGTGGCATGGTTGAATTGGGCGTGAGGCTGATCGCCGCCTCAAGTTCTTTCTCTGCGTCGGCCCACCGACTCTGGCGCTCGTAGAGATTCGCTAGGGTTAACAGCGGAGTGACCGATAGAGGATCGAGGGATTGTGCTTTCTTGAAACTTGTTTCTGCGTCGTCAAAGGCGCTGGCTTTCGCCTGGATCAGACCCAAATTAATAAGACTTGCTGAACGATCCGGGGCCAATTCTGTGGCTTTTCTTGCTTCCTCGAGAGCGTCCTTCAAATTCCCTAAGGCGGCATCTGTGTCGGACAAAAGTAATTGGGCGTCCGCATGGTTTTCGTCGTTTTGAAGGATGAGAAGGGCGCGATCTTTGGCTTCCTGAGGTTTACCACCAGCGAGCAAGAGTTGACCCAGCTCTAGCTGGGCGGGCCAGTTTTGTGGTTGCAGATCAACCGTGCGCGAGAGCTCCTGGAAGGCCGCCGCCCAACTGCTTTGCTTTAGGAGGCACTGGGCGCGCTTGTAATGAGCCTCGACAAAGCGGGGGTCGATCTGCAAGGCACGGCTGTAGGAGATGTTGGCTTCTGGATACTTCCCCTTTTCGAAATAGACGTCACCTTGCTGGAGGAACTTCAGTTTGCGCACATTGGGGTCGCGCGAGCAGCCAGCCACGAGGGCGGCCAGGAGCAGGAAAAGCCCGCAAGACAGTAGCAAACCCGCCTTGCGCCTGATAGGCGCTGATTTACAAGAGTACACAGGCAACACCTCTTTCGACAAGTACGGGTGCAATTTTAAGCCCTGGGAAAGAGCATTCGGAGCGAGGTTTCGGCTTTTCTGTAACTCTTTCATTACAAAGGTTTTCCATTCCTTCGCAGTGGGGACCTGAAGACCTTTGAACGGGGCTTAAAGCCGATTTATCGGCCGGTGGAACTCAGGTCAGGGGAATTAAGGGGGTTTTATGGGTAGAATACTTCCACTTCCTGTGCTCGAACGAAGACCCGGACTAGCCGCGGCCAGAAATGACGGAAAATGTCTTTCATAAGAGTATGATAAAAAGCAACTTAAATGGGACATGGGTACGACGATGGGTTGTACTAGCTGGCATAGCCCGTGCTTCCCAAGTCTTGCTACCGTGGCCTGCCTGGATCGCAGTGGTGACGAGCAATCTCCAGGGAATCTGGCATCCGGAAGAGAAGGCCGCCGCGGGAATAAGTGTAAGGACGAGGTCCTCATGGTCCGGAATGGCGAAATTGGCTTGGCAGAAGCGAAACGCACCTTGCGGCGCTACTGGTGGATTCTCCCGCTATCTACGGTCTTCCTAGGAGGATTGGGCCTGGGTGC
>DATNLB010000320.1:0-2336 GCA_035603095.1 Candidatus Acidiferrales bacterium | reverse complement strand
GTAGCACCTGCGGGCCGGGGCGAAAACGAGAATGAACGAAAGGTTAACTCTCAGCGCTTGGCTGGAACAGAAGCCGCTGCAGCCAGAGCGGCGCGGGCGACTTTCCTGGTGAGGTTGGAAACGGGGAGGCTGAAGATGTTGCCTAGTGGAACCTGCCTCGCGCCGGGGACGCGGGGGAGTTTTCTTACGTTGATAAGGACCGGCAAGAGAGTGATGGCGCGGTAGGTCACCGCGTGACGAACCTTGCCGGCCGGGACGAGTTGCCAGTTGCGGCGTTGAGCGCCCGGCATAAGTTTTCGGAGGAACGCGCTCAGTTTTTCGGCTGATTCCCCGGTCACCGAAAGCGTTGGGAAATGCCACATTTTTGATACCAGAGTTGGCACGTGATCGGCGGAGGATTTCTCTTTTGTATTTTTTGGCGGTGGCAGCAGAAGTGTTTGGCCCTTTTCGTCTACGAATACCGCAGCGGCAAGAGTTACTTGCACTGTGGCGCGCGTCTTACGTTTTTCGGGCAAGGACTCGGCGATGCCGAGTTTGCGTCCCTCGCAGAATTGTGCGACCGGGCAAAGCAGGCACTGCGGCGATTTTGGAGTACACAGCGTTGCGCCAAGTTCCATCATGGCTTGGTTCCAATCGCCCGAGGATTTCGGCTCGAGCAAGCGATCCGCGGTTTCTTGCAACTCTTGCCAACCCTGCGACTCGCGGAGGTCGCCGTGAATCGCGCCGAGACGCGCAAGGACGCGCGCGACGTTTCCGTCGAGGACAGCATGTTTTTCACCGAAGGCGATGCTCAGAATCGCCGCAGCGGTGTAGTTTCCGATGCCTGGCAATGCGAGGGCGTCATCCAAGCGCGTTGGAAATTGGCCGCCGTGTTTCGCAATGATTTGTTGTGCAGCCTTTTGAAGGTTGCGCGCGCGACTGTAATATCCGAGACCCGACCAGAGGCGCAGCACTTCCTCCTGCGGCGCGGCGGCGAGCGCGTGAACGTCCGGGAATCGCTGCAGAAATCGTTCGTAGTAAGGAATGGCGGCGGCGACGCGGGTTTGCTGAAGCATGATTTCCGAAAGCCAGATGCAGTAGGGATCTTTCGTTCGCCGCCACGGCAAGTCTCGCTGGAATTGGCGAAACCAGCCGAGCAGTTGTTTGCGAAATGTGGCGAGCTCGCGGTCGTTCGGCATGGTGCAGGCACATTCTCGCACAGCGTCACTCCGGCGGGTGTGGAGTGACGCTAAACTCCTGACTTCACTTGGAGAGGTGAAGTTCCAGGGGTAGTGGCGCAGCATGCTGCGCCACTACAAGGAGGGCCGCAGAATTCAACCCGCCGGGTCGTCGAGAAAGACGACGTAGGAGGAGCTCCACACGGAGGCGGGGACGGAGCCGTGGGGCTGGCTGGTCACGATGATTTTGAAAAGTTCGGGGGAGGCCGCAAGGTCGGCCATGAGCGATTGCCCGGGGTCGGGTGGCAGGGGTTGCGCGATCGCCAGGTGCTTGAGTATTGCGAAAATGAGTTCGTCGGCGGGAGCGAGAGGAGTTTCCACACCGGCGCTCCGGAATTGCAACAGCGAATTGTTTTCGTAAAAGTGCCAGGCCAGGCTGGCGCAGATTGTGACGGAACGCTCGAAGCGCTCGCTCGTCGCAGACGCTCCCGGCTTCAGGCTGGAGGATTCTTCGGCGGATAGATGAGGATCGAGAACGAGCAGGATGCGGCAGTCGTCTTCGCGGGTAAATTCGCGGACCATCAATGAACCGGAGCGCGCGGAAGCTTTCCAGTGTACGTGGCGCGCACTGTCCGTGGGGAGGTAATCCCGCAGCGCATAGAGATCCTGACCGCGGCCTTTGGTGACGCTTTCCAGCGCTCCCTGCAGGCCGGGAAGGATTTCGAGGTAGTCAGCCGTCGGTTCCACGGAGGGATAGACCAGCGCTTCGGTCTTCAAGCTCAATTGGCGCGCTTTCCGCAGGAAGCCAAAAGGGAAACGGGTGACGATTCGGAAAGCTTCCTGGCGATAGACGCCGCGCCGCGGAAATGTCATGGGAATGGTTTGCTGCACGCGGTCATGTTTTGGGAGGTAAGGAAAATAGACCGGCGTTTCGAGCATGGCCGCGGCCTGGGCCAGGTTTGTTTTGGCGGCCTCGACGCGCAACGAAAACGAAGGCAGGGTCAGCTTTTCATTTTCAAGTTCGACCATGGCGCGAACCGGTTGGCCGGCAAAAATATGTTCGGGCAACACGAGCCGCATTCCGATGCCCGAGAGCGTGATGGAAGAGAGAATGCCGGACATCAGAACGAGGGCGATGAGGCTGGCGAGAATCAGGAAGAGGAGATTGTTGCCGGTGTT
>DATNLB010000333.1:0-5835 GCA_035603095.1 Candidatus Acidiferrales bacterium | reverse complement strand
TGAGCAAGCCGAAGTTCGAAGGCACCGGCCGCTCCCCCGTGTTCATCAGCAGGAAGCAGCCTGTACCATAGGTGTTTTTGACTTCACCTGGCTGAAAGCACGCCTGGCCCACCAGCGCCGCCTGTTGATCACCAAGGATTCCAGTCAGGGGAACGTCGGCGATCGCGGCGAGAGTTGATTCGCCGTAGATTTCGCTACTCGAGCGCACCTTTGGCAGAACCATGAGCGGAATCTCAAACGCGTCGAGCAACTTTTCGTCCCAATCCAGTGTTACTAGATTCAGGAGCTGCGTGCGGCTCGCGTTGGTGACGTCCGTCACATGAACGCCTCCTTGTGGTCCGCCGGTCAGGTTCCAAAGGAGAAAAGTATCGATATTTCCAAATAGCAACTCGCCCGCTGCAGCTTTCTTTCGGGCGCCCGGAGTATTTTCAAGCAGCCAGCGCAGCTTCAGGCTGCTGAAGTACGTGCTTAGCGGTAATCCGGTCTGCGGCCGGAAGCGGTCTTGGCCGCCCTCACTGGCGAAGCGCGCGACATCTTCTGCAACTCGCGTGTCCTGCCAAACAATCGCATTCGCAACCGGCTTGCCGGTCTTGCGCTCCCAAAGGACGGTGGTTTCTCGCTGATTGGTGATGCCGATCGCGGCCAGATCCGAAGCCCGTAACCCGCGCTGCTCGAGGGCGTCTGCAATCACTTCTTCCGTGCGGCGCAGGATTTCCAGCGGATCGTGCTCCACCCAACCCGGCTTTGAAAAAATCTGTTCGTGCTCCTTTTGCGCCACGGCGGCGACACGCGCGGACTGGTCAAACACCATGAATCGCGTGCTCGTCGTGCCCTGATCGATCGCCCCAATGTAGTTTTTCACCGCGAAAGCCCTTTTTGTTGACGCTGCAGCATACTACGCTACCGCCACTCCTTGCTTCATGCAAAAGGCCGACCATCCCACGTGGGAAACGCTCCGCTCACTCTTGAGAGGAAGACCGGCCATGCGTGTGCTACTTTTCGGACCGGGTGTGCATCTAATCGTATGAAGATAGGTAAAAGGAGTTATTTCGATGATGAAGAAAGTAAATCCAAGCCGTCTTGCCCTGATAATCGGGACACTCGCCTTGGCGTTTGGATTTTTTGCAGCAAATGCTTTCGCCGCGGAGCCGGGAACCGTCACCATGACGGTAACTGCCGTCGGCAAAAAAAACACCAGCCCGCCAATCGTTACAAAAGACAACGTGCAGCTTTTTCTGAACAAGGAGCGCACCCAGGTTGCTGATTGGAAGCACGGCGAAAAGCTATATCTTGCCGTATTGATTGATGATTCGCTGGACAGCGAAATCGCCAACCAGTGGAACGATCTGAAGGCGTTTTTCGCCGGCCAGCCTGACTCTACCTATATTTCTGTAGCTTACGCGCGCAATGGCACCGCCATGCTCGCCCAGGATTTCACCAACGACCATGAACTTGCGGCCAAGGCTTTGCGCATACCTCTCGGCGGTGGGGGTGCATTCTCGAGTCCCTATCTTGCGCTTCTGGATCTGATGAAGCGGTTGCCTTCTTCCGCGAACAGGCTTTCCATCCTCTTGATCTCTTCCGGGATCGACTATTTTCGCGGAGATTTTGGGAACAGGAGCCTGGATCTCGATTCAAACATCAGCCGCGCGCAAAAGCAGAATATCAACATTTGGACGATCTATGCTCCAGACGCGGGGCATCGGGCGCGCGGATTCTTCCTTACTTTCAGGGCGCAGTCGAATCTTAGCCAGCTCTCGGATGAAACGGGCGCCGAATCCTTCTATCTCGGCACCGGCGCGCCCGTCACCCTCAAACCGTATTTCGATGAACTCTCCACGCACCTCAGCAACCAGTACCTTTTGACGTTCAAGGCCAGCGGAGGAGCAAAGGGACGTTTCGAGCGCGTCCGGGTGGTTGCAACGGAGATGCCCTCCGTTGAGTTTTTGGCGGCTCCGCAAGCTTTTCTGCCTGGGGTGAAGTGAGCGCCGAAATCGGCTTGTTTGAAAACGGAAAGGCGCGGATCATTCGGGTCCGCGCCTCTTTCATTGAGGCTGGACAAACGGTCTAAAGCGGTGCTGCCCCGCCGAATCGATTTTGAACTTTTGTGAAGGGAGTAATCCTTAGTCGTCCGAGCCGCTGAGCACTGCCGCTCGCGTGGAATCGCGTATCACCAGCTCCGGGTTCATCTTGTGCCGCGAAATGTTCCAATCGCGCTTTTCCAGCCCGGCGTTGACGCCTTCCATCACGATATTCACCGCCAGGTTTCCCATCGCTTCCAGCGGCTGCCTCACCGTTGTCAAAGAAGGCGCTGACAGCGAGGACAGCGGCACGTCGTCGAAACCCACTACCGAGCAATTTTCCGGCACTTTCACGCCCGCTTTGGTCAGCGCCCGGATCGCGCCTAGCGCCGTCAGGTCGTCGAAGGCCATCAATGCCGTGAACCGTTTCTTTCGCTGCAGCAATTCTTCCGTGAACCGGTAGCCGCCTTCGAATCCCGAGTTGGGGTCGAAAGAATCCGGCAGTTGCAGAACGAGCGCGGGATCGATGTCTAGTCCGGCCGAGTGCGCGAATTTCTGAATCCCTTTCCACCGCGGCGCGCTGTCGATCAGCATTTTTGGGCCCCGGATGAACGCTATCTTGTGGTGCCCCAGCTGGTGGAGATGTTCGAGCGCGAGCCGCCCTCCCGCTTCGTTGTCCACCATCACCGAGCTGACAGCGTTCCCGGGCATCTCCCATCCGATGGTCGCCGCGGTAATGTTTCTCTTGCTGAGGTCCGCGAGCAGTTGGATGTCCACGAACAGCCAGTTGGCTACGACGATCAATGCCTCGACGTGATGCTCCAGCAGCATTTCAAGGTATCGCTCGAACCGGTTTCTCTGGTTGTGGGCGTCGGCGAAGATCTGGATGTACGACGATTGATAGAGCGCGTTCTCAATGCCACGCAAGACCGGCGTGCAAAATGGATCGGTAATGTCGAAGAACATCACACCGACGCTATGGCTCCTCTTGCTGCGAAGAAAACGGGCCATCGCGTTCGGCCGGTAGCCAAGTTTCTTTGCCACTTCTTCGATGCGCTTTTTCGTGGCGGGTGCGATGTAGCGCGCGAGCGGCGCATTGTTCAGCACGATCGAAACCGTGGCGGGAGAGAAGCCGCTGGACTTCGCGACATCCCTCATGGTGATGGTCTGGTTCTTTGCGCTTTGCCGTCTCACCGGGATGTGCGCCTCCGCGGGCATGACCATCATCCTTCTAGAGTCGCTCATGTTGCAATGGGCTCTTCTGAAAAGGACGCCTCATTCCGGAGGTAACTCAAACGAGAGTTGTTCGCGGAACCCGCGTGTTTTCCATACGCCGAACGCGATGCCCGCGATCATCCAGATCGAGCCGACGATCATCGCGGGCCGGCTCAGGTTCAGCCACAGTGCGAGGCAGATTAGAAATCCCAGGATGGGTGGAATCAGGTTGATCAGCTTTTTCTTTTCGGCGCGAATGTAATAGCGCACGAACGCCGCCGCGTTCACACCCATAAACGCGATTAAAGCTCCAAAATTCAGCATCTCGGCGCCGAGTCCGTAAGCCTTGTCCCCATTTAGAATTTTCAAAAAAATGCCCCAATCCAGCGCCTGTGCATCGTGGATGTAGGACCTGTATCCGGCCACCACTTCAAGCAGAAACGCGCCGATCAGCGCGACACCCCCGACGAAAAGAACATTGTTCTTGGGAATCCGGTGCTTTCCATCCAGCTTTCCGAAGAATGACTTAGGCAGCGCATTGCTTCGTCCCATACCGAAGAGCAGGCGAGCCGCGCCAATTTGTGCCCCCAGTCCCGAACCGAAATTCGCCAGCAGCAGGGTGAAGCCAACCAATAGAAAAAGCGGAGCAATCGTATGGGTTCCCAAGTGCAGGGCGGGCCAAAGGCGGCGCATGATTTCCGGGTAAGCGGTGTTTACATCCGGGAACGGCTGAGATATGGGCCAGATGAGCTGCGCGATATAGACTTCCGCGGCCGACAGCAGACCAATCACCACGCAAGTGAGTACCGTCGCCAGCATGATATTGCGCCGCGGATTCTCCGCTTCTTCAGACAGCGTGGAAATCCCGTCGAAACCGATGTACGTCAACACCGCGATGGATGTGCATCCAAAGAGGCCGCCGAAGGTAAAGGTTTGCGGGTCGTAAAACGGCCTGCTAAAGAAAACGGGATCGGCGTGCGGATGGCCGAAGATGTAGCGCGCGGCAACCACGAAGATAACCACGACGACGGCGCCCATGCCCCCAGCCATGCCGGCATTAATGCGCGCAGACGTCTTGATGCCGCGAATATTCAGGAGCGTAAAGACCACCGCAAAGAAAACTTTCCAGCCCCAGATGGGGACTCCCGGCGCGAAGTCATGGGCTTGTCCCGCGCACCACACCGTGCAGATCAGCGGGTTGAGAATGTAATCCATCACCATGCTCCAACCAGTCACAAATCCAGCACTCGGGTGAATTTCCTGCGCGACATAAGTAAATGCCGAACCCGCGCTCGGATACGCCCGCGCCATTCGCCCGTAGCTGATCCCCGTAAACAGCATCGCTACCATCGCGATCAGGATCGCCGTCACGACATGGCCTTTGCCCCGATCGCTCAGGACCCCGTAAATGGACATCGGCGCCACAGGCTGAATCACGATGACGCCGTAGAGAATCAAGTCCCAAAGCGTCAGAGTGCGCCGTAGGCGTGGCCCGGAACTGGCTGTGGTTTCGTCAGTCAAGCCCCTCTCCTTCTAGCGCAGGAATTACTCTTCGAAGTCGTCCGCACGGCGAACTGGCCCGCGCGCGGACGGCGCGCCACACCTGCGCTTGTCCGTATTCAATCGTTTCAATGCCGACAGTGTGCGCAATCTTGCTCCCTCGCGCAACCGCAAAACGTTTTCCTCGCCTGCGGGCATCTTCATCGGGCTTCTGCTCCCGCATTCTGCCCTGCACTTCCGTACAGGCCGGTAGCCCATAGGACGGTATCTCTTGCCTCACTGGTCCCTCGAATCCCCTGCAACAGAGTTGCCCCGTGAGTAGTCTAATTAAGCAGGAGCTCGGACAGGAGAATAAAGATAAATTCGGGAAAAGCCATGGGTAAAGCTTCCCTCACCAACGGCCGCAGTAGCACGGCGATCTTCCTGGCGCACGTTGGCGCTTTTCTTTTTGTGGTCCTCGCTGCTTACTGGCTCCGCCGCATTGCTCTTCAGCCCGATGCCATTCTCCAGGGCTACCTGCAGATTGTCAGCGGCCTTCTCGCCTTTGTTTTCGCCGCCGTAACCCTCGTCCGCTTCCAGGGAACTCAAGATCGCATTACTCTGATTCTCGGCGCCGGATTTCTTCTTTCCGGCGCTGTCCTTACGGCAACCAGCGTTCTCTTTTTTCAATTTTTTCCGGACGCCCCTCTGCGTTTCCTTTGGGCGCCCATCGCTTGGTGGCTTGGCCGCATGGTCTTGGCGCTCCTGCTCGTCGTGGCGCTTCTCGTTGAGCGCTTCCTCCCGCGTTCGCGTCACCCACGCCGCGAAATTGCCGGCGCTCTGTTGACCGTGATCGCGCTGACCTATGTGCTCGCCGCCACGCTTCGCGGTTTGCCGCCGGAAGTCTCTCGGCATCCGGGCGCCTTCTTCCCCAATCCGGAGCAGTTGCTGCCCGGCGCAATTTTTCTCGTGAGTCTCGTCTGGTACCGCCGCCGCTTGTCCGTCGAAGATTCCGAGTTCGACCGCACCATTTATGCTGCCACCTGGCTGAATGTCGCCGCTCAGCTCTCGGCCGCTCAATCCGCGCGCTTGCTTGATGCACCCTTCGTTTTCGCCCAGG
>DATNLB010000014.1:0-6661 GCA_035603095.1 Candidatus Acidiferrales bacterium | reverse complement strand
TGCGACTGTTGGTTGTCGCGCGTTTCGCGAAGATGCACGGCGTGTGTGCCCACATAGCCGACTTCCAGCACCCATTGGCGGCCCAGTGAACGCTGTACCGTCAAGTTCCACTGCTGCGTGCTGGGCACGACGAAGTGCCGGGGCACCTGCAGCCCGAATATGTTCGTCGAGAGAAGCGGTCCCGGGCAGGCGCTCCCGGCGGCGCTTCCATACACGGGGGTTTGTGTTGTGTCATTTGTAGGAATCGGGGGATTGCTATTGTTAACGACAAAACCCTGGAACACGGCCAAGCACGGCACAAACGTGGGATCGAGCGCGCCGGCATTGGGCAGACCGTTCGGATTTGGATTGGGACAGCCGGTCGGAGGCGTTTGAGAGTAGATGCTGCCCATGCAGCCTGCCGGGCTGCCGCCAAACGCGACAGGCAAGAAGGGCGCTTGGAACGATAGTTGATCGACGGAGCCCACATCTTCGCGCACGTAGTAAATGCCGAACCCCGCGCGGATCGTGGTGGTGTGATGGCCAAAGAGGTCATAGGCCAGTCCAACTCGCGGTCCATATCCGGTCGAATAGTTGTTGTTGTAGGTCGTGCTTTTGGCGCTTCCGCTCAGTCCCGCGAGATTCAAGCCTCTTACGCACGAGGGGTAGACGAACGGGAACTGTCCCTGAGCTGCGAGGGAAGGATCGAGGTTTCCGATGTGACATAGATTGTCGTGGAACCCGCCAAAGATCTCTGTTCGCAAGCCCAAATTCAAGGTCAAATCGTGGCGGATCTTCCAATCGTCCTGCGCAAAGAGACCATAATTGTTGGTGCGATACTGGTGGTTATACACACCGCCGCCGCCAAAACTGAACTGCGGTGCCCCGAGCAGAAAATTTTGAAAGTCCGTTGTCGGCGTCGCACCGAGCGGCCCGTTCGACGAAGTGTTCGTGAAAAAGAGCTCACCATTGAATACCTGTGGGAAGAGCTTGTCGAGATTCACCCGCGTGAACTCCCCTCCGAAGCGGAACACGTGTGCACCCTTTACCCAGCTCACGGTGTCCACGAAATTGTAGTTGTTCTGCGCCTGGTGCTGGTTCCCAAACGGCGCCGGACCGATCTCGAAGCCGGAGCTGGCAAAAACGAATTTGTAAATGGACTTGGTCACCGAAGTGGTCGGCCGGAGGATGCCGATGTCGTCGGTGGTCACCGGGTTCACATTGTTCAGCTGATCGTTGATGTGCACGAAGCCGAACCGGAATTCGTTCACCAGCGTCGCCGAAAAGAGATGCGTTTCCGTGGCGTTGAAGAAACGCGCGCTCACCGGCGTGTCGAACGGGAAATTCAACGACGTCGAGCTGATGCTGCTGGCCAGCGTGCTGCCGAGCGATTCCTGGAGGTCGCCTCCCCCAAACGGCAGGAAACTTTCCGAATCCGAGAAGAAAAAACGCACCGATACCTTGTCTTGGCCGCCGCGGAATTCCCTGTCCCAGTTCGAGGTGAACTGGTCGTCTGTAAATTTTCCGGGCTTACTCAAGGCGAAGGACCCGGTATTCACGACTCCGTTGGTCAACCCTGGCGTGCACGCAACGGTGCACCCTGCAGCAATCTGGCCGGACGGGATCAGGAACCCGCTCTTCGGTCCGAACTCTCCCGTAGTGTCGAGCCGCTGCAACAGCCCTGTGCCACTGCTGTTGGAAAGAATGGGATCGATGCTGGGGAGACCAAAAACGCTTCCCAGGCTAGCCGGCGAGCGATCCGCAGGCAGGAGAGGGATATTTGAGCTGATGAACGTGCCTGGCGAAAGGCCACTGCGCTGACGGGTGCCCTGGTAGTTCAGGAAAAAATATCCCCACTTTTCCTTGCCCACCGGGCCGCCGAGGCTGGCCCCGAAAATGTTCTGCTTCACGGAGGGCCGCGCCAGGCCAGCCTTGTTCAGGAAGAACTCGTTCGCGTTCAGAACATCGTTGCGAAAATACTCATAGACATCGCCGTGAAATTCCTTTGTTCCGGATTTCAGAATGGCGTTGACGTTTCCCCCGCCATTTCTTCCCTGGCTGGCATCGTAGAGCGAAGTCTGCACCTTAAACTCCTGAATCACGTCGGGGTTCGGCAGCGGAACGTACGAGGCCTGCGCCACGTTGTAGTCGGTTGCGCTGATGCCTTCGATCAGGAAGTTGTTGTTGTCCTCGCGCTGTCCATTCACAAACAGCTTCACGCTGCCGCGGCCAAGTTGCGCGGCCGCGTTGAGTTCGCTCTGCGCACCGGCCGAAAGCGTCAGCAACTGCTGATAGTTCTGCGTTGCCAGCGGCAATTCACGCACCGTCTCCGTGCCCAGCGACTGGCCGGTCGCAGCATTCGTCGTCTCTACACTTGTAATCTGCGCGGATATTTCCACCTTCTCACTCACCGCACCGGGCTTGAGCGAGATCGTGACTCTCGTGGTCTCCGTGACGCGCACTTCAATGCCCGAGGCTTTGGCCTCCGCGAACCCCGATTTATTTACCACCACGATGTAGGTTCCTGGAGGGAGCAGTGGCGCGACGAACGATCCATCCACGTTTGTCGAAACCTTGCGCGCCAGGGACTCCGTGCGCGTGTCGATGATCTGCACCTCCGCCCCGGAAACCGATCCGCCACTCGTATCCACCACTGCGCCGCTGATGGCTCCCGTCGCGCCGCCTTGTCCGTAAGCGCGCGTACTCGTCAGAATTCCAGCCAGCACCAGTACAACGGCCAAAAGCCTATGAATGCCTCGCATAAATTCCCCCCGAGAATCTAGGACTGGGCTGATCCGCGGTCGTGAGCAAAGTCCTTTTGGTTCGCAAACGCCCTTTTCCCAGAAAGGACGACGGACCGCAGGACATAGCGCGAGTAAGCCTGACACTCCCCCCTTTGGAAACTAGCGTTTCACTTTCAGGGTGTCAAGGAAGTAGGAGCAAAAATCTCCATTGGCCTCATTTTGTGTATGCACAATCGGTCCAGATTCGAGCTTCTACAGTTGGTTACCCGAAGCGCAGTCCCCGCTTGACGCCGCCATCCCCCGGCGAGACGATAGTTTAGGGCATATTGCACGCAACCTGCCCGTTCTTCTATCCGTCTAATGATTTAGGTCGCGCCCCTAGAGGGGGTTAATATGACTTCCCGCAAACTGGTTCCTTCCATTTTGCTTATTCTGTTGAGTTTGCTGTTCGTGGGCGCGCATCCAGCCGCGGCCGATTCCAGCCATGCCCGCATCATCCGCCTGAGCCTCGTTCAGGGCGATGTCCGGTTCGCCCGGGAGACACATGGCGATCCCCTGGCCGACTCGAAGGCGGGGTGGGAAAACGCCGAACTGAACCTGCCCATTCGCCAGGGCTACGTTCTTGCCACGGACAATGGCCGCGTCGAAGTGGAATTCGAGAACGGCGCCATGGCTTTCCTGAAAGAGAACACTGTTCTCGAGTTTTATGACCTCTCGCTCAATGACGGCGCACGCATCACGCGCCTCGTTCTCCGTCAGGGCAGCGCTTCTTTCTATGTGAATCCTGCGAGCAGCGACTACTTCAGCGTCACTGGGGGCGACTTCACCGTCGAAGCCGACGGCCGGAGCGGTTTCCGCCTCGATAATTACGACGACGGCAGCACTGTCGAGACTTTTAAGGGCCACGTTTCCGTTCTGCACAAGAAGAACACGACGCGGCTCGAAAAGGGGCAGTCCCTTTCGGTGAAAGCCGGAGACGACTCTTCCGTGAATGTCGCCCGACTTCCGGATGATGATGACTTCGATCGCTGGGTTTCCGGCCGCGTCGACAGCGTCTCCACCGCCACGACTTCGGCGCTGCAATACACAGGTTCGCCTTATTACGCCCCGGGATTTGCCGATCTGTATACCTACGGCGCCTTTTCCTCCTGCGGCGCCTATGGATACGGTTGGAGGCCGTTTGGCGTGGGCCTCGGCTGGTCTCCCTTCACGAATGGGCAATGGATCATGGATCCAGCCTTTGGCTGGACTTGGCTCAGCTATCAGCCGTGGGGCTGGGCTCCCTATCATTATGGAGGGTGGCTCTTCGATTCCTCCTGCGGCGGCTGGTTTTATTCCCCGCCGGTTCTCTACGGATACCCGGGGTATCCAGTCGGCCCGGGAAGGCGGTTCCCCCGGGGCGTTCATCCGCCGCGCCCCATCTATCGTCCGGTGACGGCAGTCTTCGTTCGCCAGGGCGGCAAGACCGGCATCGTGCCCATGCATCCGCTCGATCAAAAAGGGAAGACTCCTCTGAATTTGGAGCGCGGCGTTTTCTCTAACGTGGGGACGAAAGGCGTGACCGCACAGGTCATGCCTGTCGAGCGCGGGCAAAAATGGGAGACGTTGAAGTCGCCGCCGCGCGAAGGCCTGAGCGGCAGCCTTGTGGCCGCCGGGCCGCCATCGCGCGTTTCAAGGACCGTGGTCGAAAGTAACTCCGGAGTTCGTGCCGTCTCGCTCGGTAAGGATTCTTCCATTGTCTACGATCCGCGCGAACACCGCTTCGTGAACACGAATTCTTCCGCGGCTTCCTCTTCGGCTGCTTCGTCTACCGCGAAGAGTAGCGAGATTCGTGTCGAAAATGGACGGACTGCGGCTGCCACTTCGATGCCAACCAACGTCACACCGCCGCGCACTCCTGTAGCTCCTTCGGCAACGCGCAGCGCGAGTTCATCGCCGCCTGCACGCAATAGTGTTCCACCGCCGGCACCGCGCTACTCGGGCGGCGGTGAACGAGGAAGCTCCAGCACCGGCCGAGGTGGAAGCACTTGGGGCGGGTCTGCCTCTTCAAGCGGAAGCAGCGCGGGACGATCGTCGTCCTCGCCTTCTTCGGCGTCGTCTTCGCACGCGTCCTCCGGCCGGTCCCACTAACTGAATCGGAAACGATCGCTGAAACGGCTCCATCGGGAGCCGTTTCTTTTTTGCGCGGCAAGAAATTGTTATTCGTGAAAGTTTCAGGAAAAGATCATTCCCGCGTAGCCCACGACGGCTTTGCGGTCGCCAGACACATCCGCGGATGTCGCATACTTCACCAATTCCGATTTTTTCATACTTAGGGCGTTCAGCGCCGTGAGCATCGCCACTGCGGGCCCCAGCCCGCACATGGAAATCTCTTCGTTGCGGCAGGCGTCGTAGAGCCCGCGTGGATCCAGCGCCAGCAACTGTTCGATGGCTTTGCGGTCCTTGATGCGCGTTGTGGCGTCATCCTCGTAATGATTCAAGTCCGAGGTCGTCAGCAGCAGCACATTCTCCTTTGCGCTCTCGAGCACTCGCCCGATCGTTTCCCCCACACTCACCAGGGATTCGAATCGCACCGTTCCCAGAGCCACGGGAACAAAGGTGAAGTCCGGCGCCAACGCCTGGAGAAATGGCAACTGCACTTCCAGAGAATGCTCGGCGCTGTGCGCCACGCTGTCTTCGCGCAGCAGCGGGCAGGCTTTTTTCAGCTCCTCCGCCAGCGCCTCGTCAATACGCGCGTCTCCCAGCGGCGTGCGCCACGCGCCGCTCGAGAGGATCGCCGCCGGCTCACCCCGCGGATAATGCCGCACGCCCAGAATAATGATTTTCCTGGGCAGCGCGATCCGCCCAAGCACCGCGCCGGCCACGTGTCCTGAATAGACGTAACCGGCGTGCGGTACCAGGCACGCCATTACCGGAAGGTGTGGCTGGCCCGGATCGGTGTGGGTGTATTTGCGAATGAGTGCAGTTAGTTCCGCAGGATCGGAGGGGTAGAAGCTTCCGGCAACCGCGGGCAGGCGAAGCATGCTGCCGCTCCGCGAATCAAATGGGTTTCGAGGGTTTCCCTTTGAACTTGATCGCTCTCGACGTGGCGGGTTCGTAATAAACTGTCACTTTGTCGCCGTACTGGTAGCCGCCCTTATCGACGATTTTCTGCATTTTTGCGGACGCGGCTTCCGAAAGCGGGAACGTCCTGATAGCCATGTCGTTCCCTTTCGCGCGCACGGTGATCTGCGCGTTGTTCGCGTGCATCACGAAGCCTTCAAATTTATCAAGCCCGGTCGGCTTTGGCTTTGGCTTCACCGCATCGACGATGATCGGCACGGCGGTATCCACGACAATCGGCACGACCACCGGAGCCTGCGCGGAAGCAGGCGAAGAAAAAACGCCCGCCGTCGCAATCATCAGCGGCAATCCGAACACGGCAACTTTGACGATTCTCTTCATTCACCGTCGTCCGTGGCAATTCGCAGAGACTTTAAAAATCGCACGTCCTGGGGCGTCATGGCCAGCCGCGGGGCTGGCTTTTTGTCATTCTCTTCCAAAAATGATTCCTGATCCACCTGAATCCGCAGCGACTCCAGGAAGCGGCGGTCCTGCGTCGTCAGCTTTGCTGCCTCAGCCGCGGCCGCATCGCGTTTTGCCAGCCCGATGGTCGCGTCCAGTTTCAGCACGATGTCGTAGCCGTGAGCGCGCACCCCGGCAATCGCACCCGTAATGCGGTCGGAGTCGGACACCGTGTCATTGATCGCGTGTCCCAGTTCGCGGAGCAAGTTTTTCAGGTGATCGTCAAGTTGCAAGGCGGCTTCTCCCTTACTTCTTTTGCCATTCTAGGCCCACGTATTGTTGGATACAATAGGGCTTCGTTCCGTTGTCTCTAATCCGTTCACAGTACCTTCGTTCAGGTTTCGCGGGACCTTTTGGCCGGGACCGCACGGTAT
>DATNLB010000205.1:0-3274 GCA_035603095.1 Candidatus Acidiferrales bacterium | reverse complement strand
GAGACTGAACGCTTTTCCGAGGCATTACACCGCTATTGGGGCTACGAATCCTTCCGCCCGGGGCAGGAGAACATTGTCAGGAGCATCGCCGCGGGACGCGACGCCTGCGTCGTCATGCCCACAGGTGGCGGCAAGTCGCTCTGCTATCAATTACCCGCCGTCCTCAACGCCACCACCGCGGTCGTCATCTCCCCGTTGATCGCCTTGATGCAGGACCAGGTCGCGCAACTCCTGCAAATGGGAATTTCCGGCGCCTGCTTGAACGCCGCCACTCCCCCAGAAGAGCGCGCCCACATCCTTCAGCACGCCGCTACCGGCAAATACCAGTTGCTCTATTTGTCGCCGGAGCGCATCGCGTTCAGCGGCACCGTGGACTGGCTGAAGCTCCTCCCCATCTCCTTCTTCGCCATCGACGAAGCCCATTGTATTTCCGAGTGGGGACATGAATTCCGGCCGGAATATCGCCAGCTCAGCCGCCTGCGCGAACTCTTTCCCGATCGTCCCATCGCCGCCTTCACCGCCAGCGCCACCCGGCGCGTCCGCCACGACATTATCGAGCAGCTCCGCCTGCGCGATCCGCACAAGCACATTGCCAGCTTTCGCCGCCCCAATCTGCGCTACATCGTTCGCCAATGTGACGCCAGAACGCAAAATGAATTGCTGCTGCGCGCCGTCAGGCAAGTCTCGGACGGAAGCGTGATCGTCTACGCTCCCACGATCGCGCGCGTTGGTGACACTGTCGATTTCCTCGAGGAAAACGGCATCGCCGCCATCGGCTATCACGGCCAGATGGAAAGTGCCGCGCGGCGCGAGAACCAGGAAAAATGGATGGCCGATGAAGTGCGCGTCATGGTGGGAACCATGGCCTTCGGTCTGGGCATTAATAAAGCGGCCGTGCGCACGGTGATTCATCTTTCGCTTCCAAAGAGCGTCGAGCAGTTCTACCAGGAAGCGGGCCGCGCCGGGCGCGACGCGCTCCCGGCCGATTGTTTTTTGTTCTGGCAAAAAAAAGACACGGGCTTGCATGCCTACTTCATCGGCAAAATCGAAGACCCTGCGGAGAAAGAACGCGCCTGGCAGCGTTATCACGAAGTCGAGCGTTTCGTGCAATCGAAAGAGTGCCGCCAGCGTCACGTCTGCCGCCATTTTGGCGAAGTTCCCAAGTGGGAGTCCTGCGGCAATTGCGATGCCTGTGCGGCCACGCCGGACTGGCTGGAAATCGAGGTGCGATCGCCGCGAAGAAAGCGCAGCGCCCCGCGCACGACGGGGACCACGCCTCCAGCCGCATCACGGCCAGTCGCGCCGCGTCCCGCGGCGGCGACCCTAGCGATCTCCGCCGACTTCGAGTTGAAAGAGTACCTTCGCGAGTGGCGGCGAAATATCGCAAGGGAAAGAGGAGTCGCAGCTTTCGTCGTCTTGCACGATTCCGCTCTTATGGATCTGTGCACGGTGAAACCAACGAGCTTGCTAGAACTTCGCCGCGTCTCCGGCTTCGGCGACAAAAAAGTCGAAATGTACGGCAAGGAAATTCTGGACGCATTGCGCCGCTTCCGCGAGGGAGCTCGCGCCACGAACGAAGGTATGGTAAGAGTCTCCTCCCCCGCGAAAGAAACCCAGCGCCTGCTCGAAGAAGGCCGCACCTTCGAAGAAATCGCGCAGATTCGCGGACGTCGGGTACAAGCCGTCATAGAAATGGTGGCGAAGCTGGTCGAACGAGGCGACGTGGAGTATCAGCTCGCTTGGCTACCCGCCGAGCGCTACAACCAGATCAGCGCCGCCTGCCGCCAATTGGGAACGGACCGCTTGAAACCCCTCAAGGAAGCCCTCACGCCCGAAATCCCCTACGAAGAAATCCGCCTAGTCATAGCCCGCCTGCGCACTACGTCGAATCCGGTTTAAGTTGAGTTTCTCGACCGGGCTAGCAGAGCCACGAGACAGAGCGCTAGTCGAACAGGCCGGGCTGCTCTTGGGAGATGCGCTGGAAAAGGGGCTGGAACTGGAACCAGCCGGCGAGGTGCGAGCCCACCAGGGCGCAGGTGTTCCTGGCAGTGGCGTCGGGAATTTTATGCGGCTGGCCCGCGGCTTCGGCGAGCAATTGGGCCTGACAGGAACGGTCCATGGTGATGAACCACCAGGCCGCTTCGTCGACGGTATGGCCGACGGTGAGCAAGCCGTGATTGCGAAGAATGGCAGCTTTCTTCGCGCCGAGGGCGCGGGCGATGCGGTCGCCTTCGGAAGTTTCCTCGACGATGCCGGTGTAATCGTCGAAAACGACATGATCTCCATAAAACGCACAAGCATCCTGCGTGATCGGGTCAAGTACGCGGCCAAGGGCTGACCACGATTTACCGTAGAGCGAGTGGGCGTGAGCGGCGGCGACCACGTCCGGCCGGGCGGCGTGGACCCGCGAGTGAATGGCGAAGGCAGCGAGATTGACTTCCGCGCGGCCTTCGACGACAGTGCCAGCGTGATCCACAAGAATAAGGTCGGAAGCGCGAATCTGGCCGAAGTGCATGCCAAAAGGATTCACCCAGAAATGGTCGAGCCGCTCGGGATCGCGCGCGGTGATATGGCCGGCGACACCTTCATCAAAGCCGAAGCGAGAGAAGAGGCGAAAAGCGGCAGCGAGGCGCTCTTTTCGGTGACGGCGCTCTTCGGCAGCAGTCGCAAAGACGGGAGGTCGAGGCACGCGGTCCATGAAGGCGCTATGAACCGGCGAAGCGACGGACGGGGATGGTTGCGGCATGAGAGCCTCCGTGAGGAAGAGAGTTGGAGACAGGAATTGTGCCTGAGGGCGAGGCGGTTGGGAAGGAAGAAGTGAAGAACAACGCGGTAAGCGCGGAGGTGCGGAAAGCGTCGCTGCTGCCGTTTGTGTTTGTGATGTACGCGTACGCGACGGGCGGGCCGTTCGGGCTCGAAGACATGGTGACGACGAGCGGGCCGGGGTTGACGCTGCTCTATCACCTGCTCATTCCGTTTTTCTGGTGCATTCCGGTTTCGCTGGTGGCGGCGGAGCTGACCACCGCGATTCCCGTCGAGGGCGGATTCTACCGCTGGGTGCGCGCGGCCTTTGGCGACTTCTGGGGATTTCAGGCGGGATGGTGGAACTGGAGCGCTTCGTGGCTACTGGGCGGGAGCTATGCGGTGCTGTTCAGCGATTACTTGGGAGGCTTTTTCCCGTCGCTGGTGGGCTGGAAGCATTATCTGGTTTCGGTGGCGCTGATCGCTCTGCTGGCGTATGTGAATATTCGCGGAATCCAGATGGTGGGCATCG
>DATNLB010000039.1:0-5276 GCA_035603095.1 Candidatus Acidiferrales bacterium | reverse complement strand
CGCGAGCCGATTTCAATTCCGCGACGCCCACCTCGCTCGCTGCTGTTCTCACCGAGAAGGACCCGCTCAACCTTTCCGTCAACGCCGGCGATCGTTATCAGCAGCTCGCCAAGAAGCTTCTCGACTACCGCGACAAAAACGCCAACGGCGTGCTCACCAATTTCGATGACCTCTCGAAAGTCGATGGCGTTACCGCGCCGGTCCTGGCTGCTTTGAAAGACAGCTACGCTCTCGGCCCTTTTGCCATTCGCAAAGTTGAAGTCGTTGGCCCCAAGGTTGGCGCCGAACTCCGCAAGCAGGCAATTTTCGTTACCCTCTATGCTTTGGGCGGCATGCTGGTATATATTGCCTTCCGATTCGAGTGGGTTTACGGGGCCGCCGCGGTTCTGGCCGTCTTTCATGACGTGCTGATTACTTTGGGGTTTTTCTCGTTGCTGCATTTCGAGATTTCGCTGACGGTCATCGCGGCCCTGCTCACACTGGTCGGTTATTCCATGAACGACACGATCGTCATCTTCGATCGCATCCGTGAGAACAACCGCTTGCTGCGGAAGGAATCGTTTGCTGACGTGGTCAACAAGTCCATCAATCAGACTCTTTCGCGAACGATCTTGACCAGCGGTCTGACTTTCCTTACCGTGCTCGTTCTGTTCCTGATGGGCGGCCAGGTGCTTCGTGCTTTCTCCTTTGCCCTGGTGGTAGGGATTGTGGTAGGTACATACTCCAGTTTTGGTATCGCTGCTCCGCTCGTCGTCGCCTGGAATCGCTGGCGCGGCCAAGGCGTGGCGGCAGGCACCGGACCCGCAGCCGGCAACAAAACCCGCGGAAGCGAAAACGTCCCTGGACGTCTTGCTCCCGCTGGGAGGAGGTAGCATCCATGTTTGAGGAAATGGTGATTTCCAGTCCGAATCCGAAGAAGACCAACAAGCCCTGGACGGTCGTCCTTTCGATGGTATTTCAGATCCTCTTTTTGGGGATGCTGATTCTCATTCCCTTGATCTACACCGAGGCGCTTCCGAAGGCCATGATGTCTACCATGCTCACCGCGCCTCCGCCTCCGCCTCCGCCTCCTCCGCCTCCCGCTGCTGCCCAGGTTGTCCACGTCAAGCCGCAGGCCCATTTGATGGACGCCGGCAAGCTCCTACAGCCAAAGGCCATTCCTCATGACGTCAAAATCATTAAGGAAGACGCCGAACCTGACATGAATACCGGCATGCAAGGTGGCGTCCCGGGCGGCGTTGCCGGTGGCTCCATGGGTGGTGTACTTGGTGGCGTTATCGGAGGCATGGGCGGAGCGCCGCCCCCGCCGAAACCCAAGCAGACCGGTCCGCTCCGCGTCGGCGGCAACGTTCAGGCAGCGCGAATCATCAACCGTGTCCAGCCGGTTTATCCGCCGCTGGCGCGCCAGACCCGCATCTCCGGCACCGTGCGTCTGCACGCCATCATCGGTAAGGACGGCGCCATTACGCAGCTTGAAGTCATGAACGGCCATCCTTTGCTGCAGCAGTCCGCTCTGGATGCCGTGCGTCAGTGGCGCTATCAGCCGACGCTGCTCAATGGCGAGCCGGTGGAAGTCGACACGACGATTGACGTGATTTTTTCTCTCAACCAGTAGTACGGTCGGGCGTGCCGGTCGTGGGACAGGCACGCCAGTCCGGGTAGCAATTTCAGCATACACTCTCGCTGGCGCCCGCTGGATTGGCGTCACTTGAAAACTAAGGAGCAAACGAATGGTAGCCACCTTGAACATAATTGCAGTATTTCTGCTGCAAGAGGCCCCTACATTTGACCTCCGCAGCATGTGGGCGTCGATGACCCTCTTGGTAAAAGTTGTCGTTCTCATCTTGTTCATTCTTTCTGTCTATTCCTTCGGCGTGATGATTGACCGCGCCCTGATGTACAGCGCGGCGCGCAAGCAGTCCCGTGTCTTCGTACAACAGGTTGCCGGCGCCCTCAAGGAAGGCAAGCTCGACGAAGCCATCGCGATCGCCGAACGCAACAAGAAGAGTCACATCGCCAAGGTTGTCGCCACCGGCCTCTCCGAGTTCCAGTCCGCCTCGCAGCAGGTTTCGGATTCCGACGTCATCGACGCTGCCAAGCGCGGCCTGGAGCGCTCCGTGGCCATCGTCCACGCCGAAATGAAGCGCGGCCT
Organism: Candidatus Acidiferrales bacterium; assembly: GCA_035603095.1. Taxonomy (GTDB): domain Bacteria; phylum Acidobacteriota; class Terriglobia; order Acidiferrales; family UBA7541; genus Acidiferrum. Next base: position 3,124 of record DATNLB010000039.1, on the reverse strand, counting down.
CTCGGCACTTGCCACCATCGGTTCGACCGCCCCCTTCGTCGGCCTCTTCGGCACCGTCGTCGGCATCTTGAACGCGTTTAAGGGCATCGCCGCGAACAAGGCCACCGGTCTGTCGGCCGTCGCCGGCGGTATCTCCGAAGCGCTCGTCACCACCGCTTTCGGCCTCCTCGTGGCCGTCCCCGCCGTCTGGGCTTACAATTACTTCACCAACAAAGTGGAGGCCTTCGACGTCGAAATGGACAACTCCTCCATGGAACTCATCAACTACTTCATCCTGCGCCGCGGCGCCAAGAAGTAACCGGCCATGGCCTACAAGCCACAAGCCGGTCCCCAGATGTCGGCCCCCAACGTTATTCCCATGGCCGACATCATGCTCGTCTTGCTGATCATTTTCATGGTGGTCACGCCCATGCTGCAAAAGACTCATCAGGTGGACTTGGCTCCCACGGAAAACGCTCACGAGATGAAGGACGCCGACAAGGACGATGCCATCGTAGTGGCCGTTACTCGCGACGGCAGCATTTTTCTCGGCAATACCAAGGTTGGCAAGGAAGACATCACCGGGCAGGTCAAGGATCGCATCTCTACCCGTATTGACAAGACCGTTTACGTCAAGAGCGATGCTCGCGCCAAGTACGGTGACGTGGTCGCCGTTGTCGATGAGATTCGCTCCGCCGGTGTCGATCAGCTCGGTCTGCTCACCGAGAAAAACCAGAAAGAAAAAACGGCTCCTCCTCCGCCGCCCGCGGATTGAGCGCCGTGATGTCTGTTTGCTCCGTTCGTTTGCTGATTTTTTAGGGCCGCGCCGGATCCCACCCGGCGCGGTTTCATGGCCTGCGGAGACGCTCTACCTCAGGCCCACAGGAGACTCGCTATGGGGATGGATGTAGGAGGAAAATCAGGCGGATCCATGGCCACGCCCAACGTGGTCCCGCTGATCGACATTCTGCTCGTGCTCATCATTATTTTTATGGTCATCACGCCGCTTATTCCCAAGGGCCTGGATACGCTCGTTCCTCAGCCCTCGCCGAACCAGCAGCAGAACGTCGAACTCGAGAACAAGACCGTGGTTGTCCAGGTGAACATGAACGGCAAGCTTAAGATCAACAACGAAGACACCACTTGGGATGGTCTTGGCCCGCGCATGGAGCAGATCTTCAAGGAGCGCGCCGAGAAAATTGCTTTTGTCAAAGGCGACAACGATGTAATGTTCATGGACATCGCCCGCGCCATCGATATCATGCGCGGCGCCGGCATTGACAAGATTGGTTTGATCACCGCCAAGCTCGAAGCGGGCCAGTAAGTTTTTTGTTTGCAAAGGTGGGGCTCGCTCCGCCTGTTTTCGCTGGATGTGAGAGTCCTCCTCGCGGGGCATTTGCTCCGGACGCGCGCTCCGACACAGTCGAAGCCGCCAAAAACGAGGTGGATTATGGGAATGTTAGCCGGCGGTAAGCGTGGTATCGTCTCGGACATGAACGTCGTTCCGTTGATCGATATCCTGCTGGTTCTCTTGGTGATCTTTATGATCATCCCGGTGTACTCCGCGGGTTTGGATGCGCAGATTCCGCATCCATCCATCGAGAAGGCCGGGACGCCTCCCCCAGTTGAAGTGGTTGTGATTCAAGTGCTGGCGGATGGGACGCTGCGGATCAATCAGGAGCCGGTGAGTTGGGAGCGGCTGGGCAACCGGATTGGGGAAGTTTTCAAGCTGCGCGCGACTCGCGTCGCGTTCGTCCGCGGTGATGGAACGGTCGAATTTGGCGTGGTGACCAAAGTACTCGATGTCATGCAGAGTTCGGGGATTGCGTCAGTTGGACTGCTGACGCCGGATCTGGAAAAAGGTCTCTAACCGCTTTAAAATGCCCCTCGCAGGGCGGACGTGAATATCCGGGCGCTGGCCCCGGCAATCTTGGGGTCACGCACAGCAGGGATGGATGCTTCGATGACTCATGCATCATCGGTGATCAGTGCCAGTTCAACTCGGTCCGGATCAGAACCAAGGCTGACCCGGGCTTGGGCTGGGCCACTTCGCTTCGCACGCCGTGCTTCGGCCTTCGCGGCGCTCTTGATTCTCGCCGCAGGCTTCTCCGGCTGCGGCAAGCTGAAGGCTCGCGACCTCCTCAATAAGGGTGTCGCCGCTTACAAGAACGCCCAGTACGACAGCGCCATCGAGGATTTCAAGCAGGCCAAGGACCTCGATCCCGGTTTGATGAACGCCCGCCTCTATTTGGCCACCGCTTATGCCAGTCAGTATATTCCCGGGGCGCCCTCGGAGCAGAACGTGCGTCTCGGCACCCAGGCCGTCAATGAATTCAAGGAAGTTCTGCAGCTCGATCCCAACAATCTGAGCGCCATCGATGGCATCGGCTCCATCCTCTTCCAGATGGCTGGCACTCCCTACGATCCCAAAAAGTTTGAGGAGTCCAAGTCCTACCATCAGAAGCACATCGAGCTGAAGCCCAATGACCCCGAACCTTATTACTGGATCGGCGTCATCGATTGGACCCTGGCCTTCCGTGGCAATGGCGAGCTGCGCGCGGCTTACAACCGGGAGCATGTCAACAAGCAAGTGCGGGATGACGATCCGCTCCCCCCGGCGGTTCGCGGCGAATACGTCTCTAAGTATGGAGCGCTCGTCGATGAAGGTGTCGCCTACCTGCAGAAATCCATCCAGCTCAGGCCCGATTACGATGACGCCATGGCTTACCTGAACCTTCTCTACCGCCGCAAGGCGGATATGGTGGAGTCCGCCGATGAGCGCGCGAACCTGAAGAAACAGGCCGACGAGCTCATCGACAAGGTCAAGGAGATCAAGCAAAAGCGCGCCGAGCAGCCCCAGCAGCCGTCTTGATCTGAGGGCGCGTTCCTCTCTAATAAATCGATTTATCTACAAGGGCGTCCCCCGCGGGCGCCCTTTCTTTTTTCCTTTCTTTCGCTGCCTTCTCTGCGTCTGGCTTCCTTATCCACCGGCCCGCAGCAGTTATTGAAAGCCAGTTTCGTATATTCTTTTACAAGAATATGTCTTGACAAGAATATTCGTTTTCAGGCATATTCGCGTTCGCCATGATGGCCACACTCAGAGCGCTGGCCGAGCCCAGCCGTTTTCAAATCGTCGAACTCTTGC
>DATNLB010000042.1:0-3346 GCA_035603095.1 Candidatus Acidiferrales bacterium | reverse complement strand
CTCAAAGCGCAGTGGGAAGGCGAAAAGCACGCCATTGACGACATCCAGAAACTTCGCACCGCGCTTGAATTGGCCCGGACCGAAATGGAACAGGCCCAACGCAGAGGTGACCTGACGCGAGTTGCCGAATACAAGTACGGGAAGATCCCGCAGCTCGAGCAGCAGCTCAAGGAGCACGAAGCCAAGGTCAGCGGTGATCGCACAAAGCGGCGTCTGCTGCAGGAGGAAGTCACAGCCGACGAAGTCGCCGAGGTAGTCTCCCGTTGGACCGGAATTCCCGTGTCGCGCCTGCTGGAAGGCGAAAAGGAGAAACTGCTTCGGCTGGATCAGATTCTCCACGAACGCGTTGTGGGACAGGATGAAGCCGTCCAGGCAGTGGCCGATGCCGTCATTCGTGCCCGTTCCGGTCTCAAAGATCCTAAGCGCCCGATTGGTTCATTCATTTTCCTTGGACCAACCGGTGTGGGCAAGACCGAGTTGGCCCGCGCACTGGCCGAGAGCCTGTTCGATAGTGAGGAGAATATTGTGCGCATCGACATGAGCGAATACATGGAGAAGCACGCAGTAGCCCGGCTGATCGGCGCGCCGCCCGGTTACATTGGCTACGAGGAGGGGGGCCAACTGACCGAATCAGTCCGCCGCAAGCCCTACTGTGTTGTGCTCTTCGACGAAATCGAAAAGGCGCACAACGACGTCTTTAATGTGTTGCTGCAAATTCTAGATGATGGGCGGCTCACTGATAGTCACGGTCGCACGGTGGATTTCAAGAATACCATCATCATCATGACCTCGAACATTGGCAGTCCCCATCTCATCGAAAACGCGAGCGAACGGGGCGAAATCGAAGAGCACGTTCGCAGCAAGGTGATGGGCGAATTGCGGATCCACTTCCGGCCTGAGTTCCTTAATCGAGTGGATGAAATTGTGCTGTTCAAGCCGCTTACTCTCTCTGAGATCAAACGAATCATCGACCTGCAGCTCAAATTGCTGCGGGTCCGGTTAAGCGAACGGCATCTCGACCTGGAATTAACAGAAGCAGCGAAGGAGTACATCGCCCGCGAAGGGTATGACCCGGTCTACGGCGCCAGGCCGCTGAAGCGGTTTCTGCAGCGCCACTTGGAGACCGTTTTGTCACGACAAATCCTGGCGGGCACGATTCCGGAAAACAGCCTCGTCACGGTTAGTTTCAAGAAGGGCCAACTCACATTCGAGTCAGTGCCGCTTTCGAAAGATGAGGGCGTGGAAGGTGGAAGGTGAGACGTGAGAGGTGAACGCGAAGCAGACCTGTCAATGATTTAAAACCGTGCGGGAGCACGGCACCATGCCCGTCGAATTCAAAGATTACTACCAAATCCTCGGCGTTCCGCGCGACGCCAGCGATGAGGAGATCAAAAAAGCCTTTCGCAAACTGGCCCGCCGATACCACCCGGACGTGGCCAAAGACAAGAAAGCTGCGGAAGAAAAATTCAAGGAAATTAACGAAGCGCACGAAGTCCTGGGCGATCCGGAGAATCGTCGGAAATATGACGAGCTTGGTGCGAGGTGGAGGGAAGGGGTCCAACCTCCACCGGGCTGGGACGGTCAGGCTGGACGTAGTCCGGGCGGCGAGGAGACATTCGAGTTCCGGTTCGACGGCACCGGCTTCAGCGATTTCTTTGAACAATTTTTCGGTCGCGGCGGACGCTTTGGTGGTTTTGGAGGCTTCGGCCGCCCGGAAACCGAGTCGTCCGGGGGAACCGCATTTGCTCGCCGCGGCCGGGATATCGAAAGCGATATCCTGGTTACGCTTGAAGAGGTGCTGAAGGGCTCGGAGCGTACTGTTTCCCTGCAACGGACCAACCCGCGAACTGGCCAAACCACGACACAGACTTTGAAGGTCCGTATTCCAGCGGGGGTGCGCGAAGGTCAGGCCATACGGGTTGCGGGTATGGGTGAAGAGGGAATTGGTCAGGGCGGGTCGGGCGACCTTTACCTGCGTGTACGCCTGGCGGCTCATCCTGATTTTCAGGTACGTGGTGCCGATTTGTATTACACCCTCGACGTAGCGCCCTGGGAAGCTGTGCTGGGGACAAAAGTGATTGTGCCTAACCTCAAAGGCCGCGTGTCGGTTCGTATCCCGCCCGGCACAAACAACGGTCAACAGTTGCGTTTGCGCGGGCACGGTCTACCAACAGGACAGCTCGGCCAAAACGGGGACCTCTATGTCGTCATTAATGTGCAGATCCCGGAGCAGATTACAGACAAAGAACGCGACCTTTGGAAAGAACTCAGCCGGGTTTCCAAATTTAATCCCAGGACAAATTAAACGACAACAAACCGTCATTTCGAGGAAAAGATGAAAATGTTCGGCAATTCGGTTGAAACGCCTATGACCACGCTGCAACTCTTCGAACCCGATGCACGCGCCGTGTACACACTTGAGGCGGCAGCGAGCCTGACCCAGTTACCCCGGCGCCTCATCGCAGTTTATTTCAGACACGGACTTGTGTCGCCGGTGATGGATCCCGCGTGCAGTGGCTGGTATTTTAATGATGAGGCCATACGCATTCTGCGCCGCATTGAATATCTGCGGACCGCTTGCGGTCTCAACATTGTCGGCATCAAACTCATTATGGACCTGGCAAGGGAGGTGGAGCGACTGCGAGAAGAGCTCAACTTTCGCAGACGGAAGTAGATTCATGAACGCGGACATCGTCGCATAGGCTGCAGCCTGTTCTGTTCCGCGTCCTCGCCGAGCGCCCAACAAGCAGGATGCTTCTGCTACTTTGCCAGCACACTAATAATCACCAGTTATGCGCAACTTGGCGAAGCCCCTCCCTGATTCCTCCGGCTTTGACCTGAAACATATTCTCGTCGAGCCAGGTAAGCCGATTTCGTTAAAGAAAGATTTCGACCCGGCGTACAGCGGGAATTTTAAAGATAAAGAGGAGACTCTGACAGAACTCAGGCTGAATATTGAACAGCTGGCCGGCCAGCAAGATATTCTTTACGCGAACGGTACGTACGCCCTGCTTCTGGTTCTCCAAGCCCTGGACGCCGCAGGCAAAGACAGCACGATCAAGCACGTGATGTCAGGCGTAAACCCGCAAGGATGCGAGGTGTACAGTTTTAAGGCGCCTTTCCAGGAAGAGCTGGATCACGACTATCTATGGCGCGCGGCCAAACGCCTCCCACGACGCGGAAGGATCGGCATCTTCAATCGGTCCTATTACGAGGAGGTCTTAGTTGTTCGGGTCCATCCTGAAATCCTGGCGAAACAGCGTCTACCTCCGTTCGAAAAGGACCAATCGATTTGGAAACAACGATTCGAAGAGATCAATTGTTTTGAGCGGTACCTGGTGAACAA
>DATNLB010000059.1:0-4359 GCA_035603095.1 Candidatus Acidiferrales bacterium | reverse complement strand
TGGATATCGCGATTCGCGCTTTCTCAAAGATCAGTTCCGAGGTTCCCCAGGCTGAATTCCACATCTACGGCGAAGGACCATCTAAGGAGCTCCTCGCCCGTCTGGTGAATGAGCTAGGCCTACAGAAGCGAGTATTTCTTCATGAGCCCCAGAAACTCCGTGAAATCGTCAGAGTCATTGAAAATGCGGACCTTGGAATTGTTCCAAAGCGTACGGATGGTTTTGGCAATGAGGCCTTCAGCACGAAAATCTTCGAGTTCATGTCCATGAGAGTCCCGGTCATTGTGTCCGATACTCGCATCGACCGATACTACTTTGATGATTCCCTCGTCCGCTTTTTCCGTGGAGGCGATAAAGATGATCTGGCGGATTGTATGCTCGATCTGATTCAACATCCGGAAAAACGAAGGACGTTAGTGGAGAATGCCACTGAGTTTATCGCCAAGAATGATTGGACCGCTAAGAAGCACGAGTACCTTGACATTGTCGACGGGCTGATCACGAAGTCCAGGGTGCAATAGTTCGGTCGAGGCAGCACGACTGATTGTACGTGAATGAAAATTGAGGGGATCGCAATCGTAACGGAGTCTGGCGCCTTGGATGAGCCGAGGAACAATGTTTTAAAACGCTGGCTGTTGTTTGGCGTCTGGATTGTTGTCAGTTCGCTCCTCTTTGCAAAACCCCTGATTGCCCTCGTTCGCTTATCGCTCACGAATGACAATGCCTCCCACCTCATACTGATTCCTTTCCTCACAGCCGGCCTGCTATTCGTCGAACGCCGCACTATCTTCAACAATCCTTCCTTCAGTGTGGGAGGCGGCATTTTCCTTTTCTTGGCTGTCATCATCGCTATCAGTGTACGCTTGGCTGGCGACGCAATGACTCCCGATCTCGGGCTCACGGGCAATGTCCTGGCCGTCATTTTGCTTTGGATAGCGGGATTTGCTTTTTCCTTCGGGAAGGATGCCGTAAAATCAGCGTACTTTTCTCTTCTTTTTCTTTTTCTGACTGTTCCTCTGCCGAATTTCCTATTGGAACGCATCATCTCTTGGTTGCAATCGGGATCCGCAGAAATCACCGAAGTGCTCTTCAACTTGACCGGAGTTCCGGTTCTGCGAGAGGGGCTGGTCTTCCACCTCCCGCGAGTGAACATCGAAGTTGCAAGAGAATGCAGCGGCATCCGCTCTACCATAGCACTTTTCATTCTGACTCTTCCTGTTGCCCATTACCGCCTGCATTCTCTGTGGAGGAAGCTCTTCTTTTGGGCGTGCGTATTCTTGATGACGATTCTGAAAAACGGGATTCGTATCGTTACCCTGACGCTGTTAGCGATGTACGTGGATCCGAGTTTTCTGTTTGGGACACTTCACCGTGATGGTGGAATTGTTTTCTTCCTGCTGGGCTTGCTCTTGTTGCTGCCTGTTCTCTTATTGCTGCAGCGCGGAGAATCACCGGCCCTGGCGGGAATGAAGAAATTGGCCTCATCCTCCGAACAAAGGAACTGACGCTATGGAGTTCTCCCGACTGCCTAGGCGGAGGTTTATAACCGCATCAATGAAATACGTCCTGAGCCCAACAGCAGGGCATCAGCCGCCCGTGTAGTGACTATAATACTGCCCGTAAGCCGCTTCCCGTTCGGCTCCGTTCAGTACTACTCCCAATAGATTTTTCTCTCGGAACTCGGCGACGGCCTTCTCTGCTACTTCGAAATCCGTAACTCCTGCCTTCACGACAAACAGCACGCCGTCACACAAATCCGCCAACACGCTCGGATCATGCACTGGAGTAGCCGGCGGGGAATCCAGGATCACAAAGTCAAACAGTGGTGTGACGACGTCCAGCAGGTGTCTCATCCTGTCGCTGGGTAGAAGTTCACTTGGATTCGATACCTGGTTGCCTCCCGGAATGAAGCACAGATTCTCGTCCGGGCCGCTTTGAATAATCGAATACTCTTCGGCTTCCCCGCGGAGATAGTCACTCAAGCCGGGCGTGGAAGGCGCCCCGAGGGCTACATGAAGTCGCGACGCCCGGAGGTCAGCGTCAATCAGAAGAACGCGACGGTCAGGCTGACGGATTATAGACTGTGCAAGATTTGCAGCGACAAACGTCTTGCCCTCTGCGGGAAGACTGCTGGTAATGAGGATGCGCTTCAACACGCGCGTATCGGCAATCTGAGACAGCCGCGATCGCAGAGTTCGAAAAGGCTCGGCCCCGATTTTCTTGCTGTCGGTGCCTCCGAACACGCTCATGCGGGGATCCGGTGTCCATTTCGGATGGGCGCACCGCTTCAGGAGCTGTTCGAATCGGACGAAAGGCTGCTTACTCGCCTTTCCAATGCGGTTTGTCGTAGTTGTGTCCAGTTCATTTCCAGCTTGGGCAGAGCGACTAATTCCTTCCGCCACATCGACGAAAGTCTGCAATGAGCTTGCCGACGGCTGCGACGCCCTTTCTTCCGCAGCCTTCTTCAACGCGTCATGTATCCGACTCATTTTTTCCTCTCGAATATCCGCTCAACCGTTGACGCTCAAACATGCGGCCCGATTGCGCCAAAGCTTGGCTGATTCTTAGGCGCCTCACTCTTTCCTTGACACAGCGCTTCAAGAACCGGGACTAACGCAAGCACCGGAAGTTTGAGTGCAAGTTCGACGTCGCGTTCAGTGTGCATCGATTTGTCAGCGATGGCGATCAAGTAAAGAATCGCTAGCCCGAGAGCGAGTCCGCCACCAAAACCTCCGCCGGCAAGTGGGACTTTCTTCGGAAACGAGGGTCGATCCGGAAGGCTCGGTGGATCGTACACCCGGAACTGCTCGCTCTCCTGTTGGCTCTCAAGATCACCGGCTACGCCTGCGTTCTGCCTCTTCTTCAGAAGATCGTTATAGAAGTCCTGCGCTGTCTGATAGTTGCGCATCAATTCCTTCAACTGCTGTTCGACCATGGGACTAGCCTGAACGCGGCTTTGTAGCAGGCGAGTTTCATTTTGAATCTGACCTTGTCGCTTGGTCAAATCTGCGATGTTCATATCGTCCTGCCGTAGTTTTGCTCGGAGTTGCTGAATCTGTGGAGGTTCCACCGCTGAAGCTTGCGTCAAACCATTCGCAGCTGGATTATTCTTCGGTGTTCCTGCCATCCGTTTTTTCAGTTCTTCCATTTGTTTCTTAAGCTTGACGACATCGGGATGCTCGAAAGTGTAGCGCGCCTGCAAACTCCTAAGCTGCTCTTCCAAAGCGCCCAACTGTTGTTCCGCGGTCTCCGGGTTTTGGCTTGTCTGTGATGCCTTCCAATTCGCTTCTTGCTGGGCGATAAGGGACTCATTAAAGGCTTTATCTTGGTTCGCGCGACTCAAGGCCTGCGTATTGGCCTCTAGCTGTGCGTTCATCCCCGTCAAAATACTTAGGTTGCTCTGTTGTTCTTCCGGCAAAGACCCTAGATACTGTCGCTTGAACTGGGCAACTTTCGCGTCTTGGTCATCTAAGCTCTTCTTAGCCTCCTCAAGTTGTTTGCTAAGAAAATTCGTGGTTTCATTGGCCTGTTGCTTGCGCTCACGCGCGTTCTGTTCCAGAAACATGGAGGTGATTTCAGTACATATTTGTTGAGCAATTTGTGGATTATCAAAGGTTACGTCTACGTAGAAACCCGGCAGCTGCCGGCTCTGCGTACCAGGCGTCGGCTCCAATGGCTTGATTTCCACCGCAGTTCGCAGCCGTTCGACAAGATCTTCTATGTGTACCCGGCCTCGGACCTCAGCGTACAGGCCAAATTTTTCAATGATGGGCTGCAGGCGCGTCCGGCTGAGGATCTGCTCTTTCATCGACGCAAGACGGTGACTCAAGTCTTCGGTGACAACCGGCTTTACGTAGTCCGGACCAACCGTTGGCTGCTCAACCAGCACCATGGTCTGCGATGTATATCGCTTGGGGAGGACTAGGGCGGCACCCAGGCCCAATCCTCCTAGGAAGACCGTAGATAGCGGGAGAATCCACCAGTAGCGCCGCAAGGTGCGTTTCGCTTCTGCCAAGCCAATTTCGCCATTCCGGACCATGAGGACCTCGTCCTTACTCACCTAATATTCCCGCGGCGGCCTTCTCTTCCGGATGCCACATTCCCTGGAGATTGCTCGTCCCACTGCGATTCAGGCAGGCCACGGTAGCAAGACTTGGGAAGCACGGGCTATGCCAGCTAGTACAACCTCTCGTCGTACCCATGTCCCATTTAAGTTCCTTTTTATCATACTCTTATGAAAGACATTTTCCGTCATTTCTGGCCGCGGCTAGTCCGGGTCTTCGTTCGAGCACAGGAAGTGGAAGTATTCTACCCATAAAACCCCCTTAATTCCCCTGACCTGGGTTCCACCTGCCGACA